>DASCNA010000206.1:0-30147 GCA_036011305.1 Victivallales bacterium | reverse complement strand
GTCTATATTTTGTTAATTACTGGTTGCGATACCCAATCAATGGGCCTTTTGTTTTTCTTAAAAACAGTTCAGAGTAACCTTTAATAAAGAAGTTCTCTATTTCTCCTATCAGCTTATAACCTTTTCTTTCGTAAAGCTTAGCAGCATTTTTGTTAAAAGATGAGACACAAATAAATATATTTGGTGTTTCTTTGAAAATTCTGCGTTCAGCATATTCTATAAGCATGGAACCAACTCCTCGATTTCTTGCTTTTTCTGAAACAGCTATGCATTTTATATAACCTTTAAAAGTTCCCTGCATACTGATGACAATAAAACCCAGTGTATTTTTAGAGTCTCTGGCCACATATACTTCATTCAAATTATCATGAAACATTTTTATTAAAGCATCGTACTTTAATCCTAATGTAAGCCATGGGTCGGAATTAATCATCATTAATGTGCATTCATGTGCTTCTTCATTATTGGTCAGTTTGCAGATTTGTATTGATTCTCCCATTGTAATATCTCCCTGTAATATTTTTAAAAAATTAAACCTAACTCAAATAATATATTATACGTTAGGTTAAATATTTAATAATATACTATCAAATTAGGTTTAATTAAGAAAAAATTGTCTTACAAAGATAAGATTAATTTTTCTGTGTAGCAAAAATAGGATATAAAGATGGTTTGTGCGAATATTAATTCAGTGTTCATGAATAGTAAAACAGGTCATATGTAGAAAAATGAAAAAGTATAGGTCAGATAGGAAACTAATAAAAATTAAGTTAAACTTAATTTTTATTAGTTCAAGTTTTGATTAAATCATACTGTTTTGTACTAATTTGGCGAAATGTTCGAATGATCTGTCATATGTAGCTTCTGCTTCTTTAGTGAAACAGCAGGCAGGGAGTTGTCTGTTCTTTATGTGTTTACTGATACATTCACAGCATATTCCTTTAATTGAACAACTATATGTACAATTACAATTTTCTAAATTTTTCTCTTTTTTACATTCCATTTTTAATACCTCATAAATAGTTACAAATTGTATTATTCATGCATAAAACATTTACAAAATCAACAATTTACCATTAATAATTAACCATTAATTAAATCAGTTTCTGCGTCTGGCACTCAGTAAAAATATATCTCTTAAATTATCAACTGTACGTGCTTTCATCCATGATTCATCAAAATTTTTATCCTGAATAACCTGTGCAACTGCAGCTAATGCTTTTAAATGAAGGTTTCTTTTGTCTCTGGATCCAACTAATGCTATTACAGAAGTAACTTTATTACTATTGTCGGAAAAATAAATTCCTTCATTGCAGCGAAGCAGAACCATATCAAAACATGTTTTATCCTCTATCACAATGTGTGGAATAGCTACATGAGGAAGCAGTACAGTGGAACTCTCTTTCTCCCGTTTTACAAACAGATCATACAGTGTGTGTTTATCTATATGAATTCTGGGTGCAAAAGTAACAGATAATCTCTGTAGTAACTCCTTTAAATTCATATGATGTTCAATATCAAGTACAGGTGTATTTTCAATGATTTTATCGAAATTGTCCTTTACTACATCGTCTCTATTATGAACAATATCTTTTAATTCATTTTCTAAATTTTGGCTTGTCAGATGCTTGTTGGTTATTTTTTCAATAAAATGCAGAAGTGCATATTTTTTTGAACTCTTCTTTGCATATATAAAATATATTACAGCACTTATCGCTACTAACCCAACACTTAGTTTAATTGACTCCATTCCAAATTCACATATTAAAACTGATATACAGAGAATACTCAGAATTTGAATCCATGGGTAAAAAGGGGTTTTAAAACTCGGTTTGTAATTTTGAATATCGCTTGATCTCAAAATAATAACGGCAAGATTAATAAGAGCATACATTGTTAAAAGTACAGTGGAAGCTACTTCTACAAGAAGAGATAAATCCATTGTAAGTGCAAGAATAATAAAACAGCCGGTCAATATTATAGCAGGAATAGGAGTATTATATTTTTTATTTACCCGTCCAAATAATCCTGGAATAAGCTTATCCCTACTTAAGGCCAAAGGATATCTTGAAGCAGACATTATTCCAGCATTTGCTGTTGTTAGAAAAGCCATTATTGCAACAATAGCTATGATAATAAATCCTGGTTTACCTACTATTATTTTTGCTGCATCTTCAATTGGTGTAAGAGAGTGAGCGAGTTGGAAGGAAGGCATTACTCCAACTGTTACTAATAAAACAAGAATATAAAGTATACTTACCACCAATATAGAACCAATCAGGGCAGGGGGGATATTTTTTTTTGGATTTGATATCTCTTCTGAAACACTGGGTATATTGGATAATCCTCCAAACGATATAAAGACAAAAGCAGTAGTGGAAAGAATAGTTTCTGAATCAGTATGCTGTCTAACAAAAGGTGCAAAATTAGTTACGTTAACACTGGACAGGCCTACCACTATAAATAAAATCATAACAGGAATTATGATTAATACTAAAATAACTTCTAATTTAGATGCTTTTTCAACTCCGAATATATTTAGTATAACAAAGATAACTGTCAATATGCTTGAAGTAAGAAATATATTGATTCCTGTAAAAAGGTAGACCAGTGCCGCCAGACCAAATATTGCAAACGCAGCTTTTAAGGAAATAGCAAACCATATAAGAAATCCTGTCATGGTACCAACCATTGGCCCCAATGATCTGGATACGAAAAAATAATTTCCACCTGCCTTGGGCATTGCAGTGGTCAGCTCAATCATGCTTAAAGAAGCAATAAGGGCACATACTCCTGCAAGAGCGTAAGCTATAACAATTGCCGGACCGATTTTGGCAAATGCCAAACCCGGAAGTACAAATATACCTGAACTGACCATTGCACCAATGGAAATGCAGAAAATATCTATACTTTTAAGACTTTTTTTTAATTCCATTTATTTCCCCACCAATATAATATCAGATTTTAGATTATTGATTTTAGATTTATAAAAATAGAAAAGTAATTGTTTTTTCCTAAGTTTTTTAATCATGCATAATTTCCTAAACAGTAAACTAAAAATATAGCTTTGTTTTATTTCTGTTTATTAGCAATTATTATACCTGAAATCGCAAATCTAAAATTAAATCAATGCACTCTTTTTCTTTTGCCTAATAAGAATATGTCTTTCAGGGTATTAGGAGTTAAAGCTTTCTCCCATAATTTATCAAATTCATCATCCTGAATGACCTGAGCAATTGCTGCTAATGCTTTTAAATGAAGATTTCTATTATTTCTAGAACCTATTAAAGCTATAACTGCTTTAACATTTTCATCTTTCTCAGAAAATTTAATTCCTTCCTTACATCTGGCAACAAGAAGTTCAAAGCAATCTTCTTTATCCACAACTATATGCGGTATAGCAACTGTCGGCATTAGTACTGTAGAACTATCTTTTTCTCTTTCAAGGAAAAGCCTGCTTAATCTTTCTTTTTTAATATTAACAACCGGTTCCAGCTTTTCTGATATAGTATTTAAAAAATCTTCCAGCACAAGAGGTCCTTGTAAATCAAGAGCTACAGCATCATCGATTAATTTATCAAAATTATCTTTTTTTATTTCATCTCTGTTATGGATTATTTCTTTTAATTCGTCTTCAAGATGATCACTTGTCATCTCCTTATTTGTAATTTGTTCAACAATGTGAAGAAGCGCGTATTTAGTCTTATTTTTTTTAGCATAAAACAAATAAATGATAAAACTGATAAATATAAGCCCTAAACTCATTTTAATTGCTTCAGCACCCATATAGCAGATAAGTGAAGTAAATATACAAATACTAATTATCTGTATTACAGGAAAAAAAGGAACTTTAAATGAAGGTCTGTAGCTGTTAATCTTACTAAACCTTAAAACTAAAACAGATGCATCAGTAAGGATATATGACGTTAATATTACAGTGGATGCAGCATGAACCAGTGTATTTAAATCTAATGTCAAAGCAAGCAGTATTAAAACAGCTGTGGCTACTATAGAAACTATAGGAGTTTTAGTTCTGGAATTTAATTTTCCAAAAATTTTAGGAGCTAATCCATCCCGACTCAATGCCATAGGATATCTTGAAGAAGACATTATTCCGGAATTTGCACATGAAGAAAATGCCAGGCACGCAGCTATGGTAATTATGATATATCCAATATTACCGAATATTATTTTCCCGGCATCTGCTATTGGATTTATGGATTTAATAAATTGAGGGCCAGGTAAGACACCTATGGTTATGGATAATATTACAGAATATATAATCATAACTACAACAATAGCAGTAAATACCGCCAACGGAATATCCCGTTTTGGATTTACCATTTCTTCTGAAACGTTTGCAGCATTCATTACACCACCAAAGGATATAAAAACAAATGCAGTTGTTGCAATAATCATAGAAAATGAGCCGTTTTTAGGCATAAAAGGAATAAAATTATGTAAATCAATTTTCCCATATCCCAGAATGGTGAAAGGTATCATTATCAAAATTATTGCGCCAACCAGAATTACGTCAAATTTAGCAGCTTCTTTTACACCTTTTATATTTAAAGCCATATAAAAAAGTGTTATGACTAATCCTATTATAAAAAAATTTATCCCAGTATATGAGGCTACGAGTAATGATATGCCGTAGATGGCAAAAGCTGCTTTCATCGCAATTGCAATCCAAAGAAGCAAACCTGAAAGAGTTCCTACCATTCCGCCTAAGCTTCTTGAAGTAAAATAGTAAATTCCACCTGCTTTAGGCATTGCTGTTGTTAATTCCACCATACTCATAGAACCTATGATAGCACAGATACCGCCTATGAAATATGACTCTAAAATTGAAGGGCCGCTTAAGGCAAATGCAGCTGCAGGCAGTATAAAAATACCTGAGCTTATCATTGAGCCCATAGTAATACTCAGTATAGGTATAAATTTTAAATCTCTTTTCAGTTCCATTGTAAACCTTTATTAAATTTTGGACGTAGAATAACAAAATATCATGTATGCTATTCAGGTTAAATGTTTTATTAAGTATATGATAAAATGAGTGATTAATTAATATCTAATAGTAGATTCATCAGTTCATTTTTTTTCAGTAGTCCCAGACTGCCTTTCTGACCGTTTTTTTCACTGTAAGTTTTTATAGAGTCAGGCTTTACTGCAGATGACATAATTGCTACAGGCACAGGAGTTCTTGTATGCTTTCTTAGATGCAGGGGGACAGGATGATCCGGAAGAACTGCAAAAGCTATATTTTCATTTCCCTCAAATTCTTTAAGTACCGGACCGACAATTTTTGAATCAAAGTCTTCAATTGCTTTTAATTTCAAGTCAAGTCTTCCCATATGAGAACATTCATCTATGGCCTCTACATGCAAATAGACAAAATCATGTGTTTTGAGTGCATTTATTGCTGCTTTAGCTTTTCCATCATAATTTGTATCAATGAAGCCCGTTGCTCCTGATACTTTTATAACTTCCATTTCAGAACATAATCCAATTCCCTGAATTACATCTACAGCACTTATAATGGCACCTGTTTTATTATTGTATAAATCTGTGAATTTAGGTAAAGCCGGTTTATATCCAGGGCTATGCGGCCAAATAGAGTTAGCCGGTGATTTTACATTTTGATTTAAAGGGTGATTTATTAAAAATTCTGAAGTATCATTTATTAACTTTTCTATAAATAGAGCAGTGTTTTTTGATTCTAAACTACTGTTTGCCGGTTTGTATTTTAGGTTATCAAGAGATATTCCCTGAGAGTCATCTGGTTTATAATAAATAACATCTTTTGAAAACTCATTACCATGAAACACCATTATATTTCTATAACTCACCCCTGGATAAAATGTCACTTTATCTGAACCGAATTTTTTCTGCAGGTCCTGAAGAATTTTTGAAGAAATTTCATTATCAATATGCCCTGCAGAGTAATCCATTAATATATTATTTTCCGTATGGATTAAGTTACAGCGCCATGCAATATCATTTTTATCAAGTTTGATGTTTTGACTTTTAGCTTCAATTGGGCCTCTGCCTGGGTAATATTTTTCCAGATCAAAACCTAATACTGACATATTAGCTACATCTGATGATGTCGGGAATTCCATCGGTAGAGATAAGAACATTCCGCTTGCACCGTTGTTAGCAATTTTATCCATATTAGGAGTATCGGCATATTCTAGAGGAGTCATGTTATTTAACTCTTTCAAAGGTTCATCAGCCATGCCGTCAGCTAAAAATATAACAGCTTTCATATAATCAAAGAATCCGTTGTTTTTGGACATAAAAATTTTATGTCATAAAGTGAAAATTATTTTTTTGCTTTAGTAGTAATTTAAACGTTAAAGCTAAGGTAAAAGTCAATAGAATATAACGTGCTATTACTTTATTTCTATCATAGTGGAAAAATAAATTAAATCTTTATTTATTATAAAAAATACTGAAAGGAATTTTTAAACAGATAAATATACTGATTCTATGTTGCTAGTAAAAAGAATAAAACAAATGTAGAATACATGTAACAAATAGTTTAAAATGCTAGTGATGTCTGTTTTATGAAGAACATACATCATATCGGTTGATTTATATGTATTACTCAAATTTTAATTTTTCAGAGTATTATAAATTGTGGTGTAACTATGAAACTTAAAAAAAATGATAAGTTTTTTTTTATCAGTGCATCAGCTGTTTGTATTTTTTCCCTTATTCTCTATACAATAATACACATCATATATTACAATCCTAAGACTTACTCTGTCTATAATCTTTTACCTGAAGATGCAATGTCGGGACAGGTAATATTTCAAAAGATTCTCAGTTATATTATCTGCGTTGGTTTTTTGATTTTATTATTCTACGCAGTTAAAAAATATATTTATAATTACAGGTATAAATTAAAATCTAAATTTTTAGATAAAATAGTAATATTTATATTCCTGTGCTTTATAGCAATAGACAGTCCGTTTATACAAAAATATATTTTTACGTCTGGCATTACTGAACTAACCAGTACCCCATTTTGGAGCCTATTCAATTTTATAGGAGTTGCTTCAGTTGTTATTTTCTCATTAACTGTTTTGGCCGACGATTCAAATACAAGATAATAATAAAAAACGGAGAGGAATTTTATATTCCTCTCCGCAAAATATTAATTAATTACAATCAAATATAATTATTTTCCGTAAATAGCTGTATCATCAAGCATTTCTTCAATTCTCAATAATTGATTGTATTTGCATATACGGTCTGTTCTGCTGGCAGAACCAGTTTTGATTTGACCTGCATTTGTAGCAACTGAAATGTCAGCTATTGTTGTGTCTTCAGTTTCGCCTGATCTGTGACTTACAACTGCTGTATAACCTGCTCTGTGTGCCATTTCAATAGCGTCCAGAGTTTCAGTTAATGTCCCGATCTGGTTAACTTTGATAAGAATTGAGTTTGCACTGCCTTCTTTGATTCCTCTTGAAAGATAATCAACATTAGTAACAAAAAGGTCATCTCCAACGATCTGACATCTGTTGCCGATTTTGTCTGTAAGAATCTTCCAGCCTTCCCAGTCGTTTTCATCCATACCGTCTTCGATTGAGTCGATTGGATATTTGTGAATCAAGTCAGCAAGGTAGTCAGCCATTTCTGCTGAAGTTTTCTTTACGCCTTTACCCTCTTTTTTGAAGTCATAAACGCCATCTTTATAAAATTCGCTTGCTGCAGCATCCAAAGCTATAGAAACCTGTCCGCCTTTGCATTTTCCTCCAGGTTTGTAACCGGCTTTTTCAATAGCCTGAACAATTACGTTAAGAGCATCTTCAACTCCGTCAAGATTTGGTGCAAAACCACCTTCATCTCCAACAGCTGTGCTTAATCCTCTTTCCTTAAGAACAGATTTCAGTGAGTGGAAAATTTCAGCACCCATTCTTAATCCTTCGCGGAAATTTGGAGCTCCCACAGGCCTTATCATAAATTCCTGGAAGTCGATCGGGGCATCTGAGTGAGCACCGCCGTTGATAATATTCATCATTGGAACAGGTAATGTTTTTGCATTTGTTCCGCCAATATAACGGAATAATGGAATTTCCAAAGCATTTGCAGCAGCTTTTGCAACAGCAAGTGAAACGCCAAGAATAGCATTTGCACCTAATTTGCTTTTGTTTTTAGTGCCGTCAAGTTCGATCATAGCTTTGTCTATGGCAACTTGATCCAATGCATCCATTCCTTCTATTTCAGGGAAAATTATATCATTAACATTTTCTACAGCTTTCAAAACACCTTTTCCAAGGTAACGTGATTTATCGCCGTCACGCAATTCAACAGCTTCGTTTTCTCCTGTTGAAGCTCCTGATGGAACAGCAGCAGTTCCTGCTGCGCCTGAATCTAAAACAACGTCAACTTCTAGAGTAGGGTTTCCTCTTGAATCGAGAATTTCTCTTGCTGATACATCAAAAATAGATGTCATCTTATTATCTCCTTTTCATGGATTAAACTTTATAACAAAAAATGTTATAAAAAATTTATTAACTCAGGATTTATTAAATTATACAAAAAAATGATAAATTCAATTTAAATTTCATAAGAATAAAGTTATTGTTCTATTTAAGAACTAAAGATGTGCGCCCGTAGCTCAGCTGGATAGAGCACCTGTTTCCGGAGCAGGGGGTCGTGGGTTCGAATCCCGCCGGGCGTGCCATTATAGATGTTCAAGTTTGGTATGAGCAAATATGAAAAATGAAAATGCTATTTGAATTAATACTAATAGTTTTTCCATCATTCACATTTTATTTATAGCTTATTAACGGAATGAATTGGTCCCATACTGGTGAGTTTCATATTCATCTCTTCATGTGTATTAATCCAAGTTTTGGCTTCTGAAATAGCAGATGTTTTCTGTTCTGGATTAAGTCTAGGATTAAGCTCTTTTAAATTAATTTTTGCCTTATTATAGTTGTAATGTGATGCTACATAAAACCACATATATGCTTTATATAGGTCTTTTGTTATTCCATTGCCTGTTTTATATGCTATCCCCAGATTACATTGCGAAATGGTATCTCCTGATTCAGCTGCTTTCAACATATATTTTATAGCTGTTTTTGGATTTTTCTTAATATTATACAATCCTTCGATGTAAACTATTGAAAGATTTGATTGTGCTGAAATATTGCCTGCTTCAGCTGATTCCTTGAGCAGTTTTATTCCTGTAATATAATTTTTTTTAACCCCTAATCCTTTTAGATAATTAAAAGACAAGTTATACTGAGCAGTAGATTTAGCTTTAATATTATCATTTTTTTCTGCTAAGAGTATTGCTTTTTTATAGAGTGATAATGCTTTGATATTATCAACTGGTACACCTAACCCAAAGCTATATGTATTACCAAGTTGATTATAGGCTTCTGGGTAGCCCTTATCTGCAACTTTAGTGTATATGTTGATTGCCTTTGTGTAATCTTTTTCGACGCCTAAACCTGTTTGATAAAGAGTCGCTAAGTTATACATTGCAATAGGATTACCAGCTTCAGCAAGAGGTTTTAAGATCTCAGCTGCTTCCTTGTAATTGCCGTGATAATAAGCACTTAACCATGGAGAACTATTTTTTGTGTTGGTTTTGTTGGATATAGGTTTATTGATGGAGTATGCTACTCCAGCCACAATTACTAAAATTATTATTATTCCTGTTATATATTTTTTATTCATTATACTTTCCTAATTTAATATCCTAATCCGTAGTTATAATTTTTACCTATATTTTCAGTTGTTTTAATAAATACTCTTTTTATGCATTCAATAAAACTCTGTCCTTCAGATGTTCCAGCATAAGCAGAAACTGCGTTACCTATTTCATATCCAGCTTCACCATCTCTTTCAGCTGCATATACATCAAAAACTTCTCCTGGTCCTTCTGGTAATGCTGCGGTTAGTAATATTCCAGCAAGTGTAAATCCAGCAATAACAGCTAAATTTACTGTTACTTTTTCAGTTGTATCCCACAGTGTGATATTAGTTGAATTAGACGTAGCTTGATGTAATGAAGGTGTTTGTATGAAATCTCTTGTTTTATTACTTATATCAAATTGGTTCGGATCTATTCTTCTATTATCTTCATCATAATATTTGCTCCAATCATCACCGAATGTAAACTGTTTAAGCTTACGGGAAAAATCATCATGATCTCTAAGAAATCTTTTAAATGAGTCAATTCTTATAGATGCTTTTATTTCAATTTTTCCTTCAAATTTAACATCCCAATATTGACCGCAACTTTCTATATTTTTATATTCCTTATCAATCTTTATTACTGGAAATTTAACTTGTATTGTTGGGTCAAGAAGATTGCCTGCAGGTAAAGCCATCCCCACGCTAAATGAATCATCCAGAAATGAGGATTTAAAACCTATCTCACCGCCATCCTTGCTGGAACAATAAAATGTGAAGTTATCCATAAATCCGTCAAATGACATTCCTGCTCTAGCCTCAACATCCTTGAAATTTTTTAATGATAATTCAGTAAAACCAACTGACTTAGAACTTGTTGATTTAAATGTAAGTGTTCCAACAAGACACACTTCCAATTTATCAAAGAACAATGTATCTTTGAGTTCAAAAAAACTTTTCTCAATTTTATATACATATTTTGAAGGGAGAACAGGGCCAAAAGTATGATTGATTTTTTGTTCAACATGTTGCATTTTACTAAAGAAAGTACTTAATGACTGTCTGGGGTTATTGCTGTCAATACAGTAAAAAACTTCTTTTGAAAGTTCCGAATAGGGGATGCCTATACCTGATACAGGATATAAGTTCTTATTAGGATTCTTTTGAGCTGTATCAAAAGTTTGTTTATCAATAGCAATCCATTTATCACCGGTAACTTTATTAAGCTTAACAGTATAATCATTTTCTCTTGGCATGTAAAATCCTTTATATAATATCAGATAATTTATATTAGTACTTTGAAAAATCTATTATTGTTTTATTATCCAAACCATTACTTCTTCCTGCTTTGTCTAATTTAATTGGTTTTGGATTTTGGTTTGATCTATATTTTTCTGTTTTATGCACCTTCGTTGTATTTTCTAGCTTACTACCTTGCAAATTAATACCTGTATTCAAGACAGCTTTAATTGATTTGTCAGCCATTAAAATATCTAAGGCCTCCATGAAATCCTTACCGATCAAATCAATTGCTTTATTTACAATCAGAGGAACAGGACTGAGAGGAAGATTTTTCTCATACCATTCATTAATCTGTTTTAGTATGCTGAGTACATCCTGTTCGTTATTGATGACTACATTTGTAGTTAACTGTTCCATGGAATATCCTATGATTTATTGCCTTTTGCTGTGTTCAGTTATAGAAATTTCAGACATAAAAACTACCGCACAAATTAGAGGAAGCAAATGCTGAATGAATATTTTAGAAAAATAGATGTTACCTATAATCACGTATTTTGAGAAAAAAAGTGCAAAGTGTAATGTAATATCTCAATTAAGTTTTCACATGGATTTTATAAGGCCAAACATTATGATGCTATATGCTAAAAATATTTTCATTACCTAATACAAAAATAGGGGCAGAATCAGAGATTAATTTTTATCATAGAAAATCCCCTGATTCAACCTCGGTGTTAATAGATTGTTAATAACTTATACAGACCTGATAACTAATATAGTAAATAACGTTATATAGGTGGAAACTACCGTTAATAGCCTATAGTATGTAGTTTAAAATAGTTTTATATCAGTGTATAATAATTAGTCTATACTAAAACGTTATTTCTAAACTATTTAATATAACACAAGAATTATTATGGAATTTGTTACGGGCAAACCTCAGTTGATAAAAAAAATCAATAAGAATATTATCTTCAAACTTATAATGAGAAATGAAACTATTTCCAGAAGTAAAATTGCTGCTTCAACTGCACTGGCTATGCCGACAGTGATGCGAATAGTTCAGGAGTTATTAGATGAGGGGTTGGTAATTGAAATTGGTTCTGGTGATTCAAGCGGAGGGAGAAAACCAAGTATGCTTTCGCTTAAACCAAATGCATTTTATTTTATAGGTCTTGAACTCACTTCGGAGATAAAAGGGGTTGTTGCAAATCTTAAAGGTGACATTATAGCTAAATCTTCTGCTGTTTCGGATTTTGATGGAGGGCCCGAAGCAATTTTTAAACAAATCAATAATATCATAACAATTTTTCAGAATTTACCAGAGATTGTTAATTCCAGAATTGCCGGTGTCGGCATAGGAATTCCAGGAACTAATTTTAGAACTTCATCAGAAATAGAGAATTCTATATTCAAAGGCTGGGAATCTCTTGAGCTTGAGAAGATGATTAAAAAAGATTTGCCGTTTCCTGTTATTTTTGATAATATATCTAAGACAAAAACCCTTGGTGAATTATGGTTTGGAAATGCTAAAAAGTATAAAAATTTTATCTATATATTTGCAGAAAACGGCATTGGCAGCGGAATAGTAATTAATGGTGATCTCCTCTATGGTAACAATAATGACACAGGAGAATTCGGGCACACAGTTATTAATTATAATGGTCCGGAATGTTACTGTGGAAATAAGGGCTGTCTTGAAATGTATTCCTCTTTGCCGGCTATTATAACTAAAATCTCAAACTCTCTTAATATTGACAGAAAGAAAATTGATTTAGAGTTTATGAAATCTGAAATAAATAGAAAAAATGATATAGTTATCAATATCATAAAAGAGGCAGGTAGACTGCTTGGTGTTGGAATTGCAAATTATATTAATTTATTTGATCCTCAGGTTGTTGTTCTGGGGGGGGGGCTTAACACTGAAATTCCTATTTATTTTGAAGAAGCTAAAAACGGAATAGTCTCACATGTATTTTACAGATCTTTTACTGATGAGCAAATTGTACCAGCTTCGATGAACACTCAATATAACTGTTTAGGGGCAGTTTCAATAATTGTCAACGAAATGTTTAAATCTATTCAATTATAAAAATATCCTTGAATTTTTAATTTAAGGAACTATTTTTATTAAACTTACTTACTGTTAGTAACAAAGTTTAGATATATGGAGTTTGGGCATGGAATATTTTCAAAAAATTGATCTTTTAAAAACAGAAAAAAGAAATAACAGAGAACAAAGAATTATGCAGTTGGAAGAAATCAGTGATTTCGAACAACGAGAATGGTTTATGAATCAAGATGATTACGGATGCCTGCCACTTCCTGATAAATCTAAAAGATGGGAAATAATACCGAATCATAAAAATGGTTCTTTCTACGAATTGAAAGGATGGAGTGAAAATTTTTGTGATCTAATGGAAAAACATCCCGTTTATCTTAACGAAAATGATGCTTTTGCAGGACACTGGATATATTTTATGTCTGCAATGCGTGCTCCTAATATATGGAATCCTGATTATCCTTATACAGAAATAGAAAAAGACTTAGAAAAATACTCTTCAGTTAGCGGTATCGGAGGTGATGCACATTTTGCGCCGGACTTCAGCATCGGGCTTGAACTTGGATGGAAAGGACTGCTTGATAAAATTAATTACTTTAGAGGTGAAAAAGATCAATCTAAAAATTTATTCTATGACTGTCATATAAAAGTAATAAAATCAATACAATCCTGGATCAAAAGACATATTGAAGAAGCCGGCAAACTTGTAGAGAATGAAAAAAATCCTGCTGTTGCTGCTCATTTAAAAGAAATAATAGATTGCAACAAAGCTATTATTAATGATCCGCCTTCCACATTCAGAGAAGCATTGCAGTGGATTATATGGTTCCATTTAGCTTCACGCACATATAATCGTGACGGTGCCGGGGGGCAACTTGATGAACTTTTAAGGCCTTATTACGAAAATGATATGAAAAATGGAATTCTGGATGATTCTAAAGTAGTCTACTACTTGGCTTGTTTTTTGATAAATGACCCTATGTATTGGCAGGTTGCCGGACCAGATGCAGAGACAGGCAAAGATATGACTTCTCATATATCATATTTAATTTTAGATGCAGCCTCCAAATTGGATTGCTCTCTTAATATAACTGTTAGAGTCCATGACAAGCTGGATGAGATATTTTTCAAAAAAGCAGTAGAATGTTTACTGAAGTATAAAAATGCATGGCCGAGATTTTCAGGTGATAAAGCGCTGGTCGAAGGTTTTATGAATAATGGTTATAAAAAAGAACTGGCCAGAAAACGTATTGCTGTAGGATGTAACTGGATGTCTCTTCCGGGAATGGAGTATACCTTAAACGATCTTGTTAAAGTTAACTTTGCAAAAGTGTTTGAAATTGCATTTCATGAGTTGGTATCAGATAAAAATACACCGCTAAACATCGATGAATTATGGAGTGGCATAAAAAAGCATCTGAGAAAGGCTGTTCATACTGTGTCTGACGGTATTAGGCATCATCTTAAATATCAGCAATATAATGAACCTGAATTAATACTGAATCTTCTGAGTCACGGCCCGATAGAAAAAGGTGTCGATATAAGTGCGGGTGGTGCAGAATATTATAATCTTGCTATCGATGGTGCAGGACTATCAACTATTGCAGACAGTATGGCTGCTCTGGAACAGAGAATTGAAATAGAAAAGAGTGTTAACTGGAATCAGATTGCAGAACTTCTTTCAAGTAACTGGGATGGCATAGAGGGAGAAAGATTAAGATTATTGATGCAGAATTCTGAAAGATACGGACAAGGAAATTCTTTGGGTGATAAATGGGCTCTAAAAATAACCGAATTATTCACTCAGCTTGTAGTAGATGAATCATCTCTCGATAATAGATATAAATTTATTCCAGGTTTGTTCTCATGGGCGAGTACACTTCCCATGGGCCGTGCTGTTGGAGCTACACCTAATGGACGTAAAGATCAGGAGCCAATATCACATGGTGCCAATCCGCATCCGGGGTTTTCTGAAGACGGTGCATCAACAGCTTTAGCACTTGCAATATCAAAAGTTCAGCCAGGATATGGGAATACAGCACCGATGCAGCTTGAACTTGATCCTTCATTTGCTAGTTTTGAACAGGTTGAAAACATATGCAGTCTGATTAAAACTCATTTTGATCTTGGAGGTACACTTTTGAATATTAATATAATCGATAAAAATATACTGGAAGATGCTCATAAGAATCCTGAAAAATATCCTGATTTAGTTGTTAGGGTTACAGGCTTTACCGCTTATTTTTCTACTTTGACTCCGGAATTCAGGCAGCTAGTTGTGGATAGAGTTTTAACAAGTTAAATTATTTTTATTTATTATGAAGAAAGCTCTTATTACACACATACAGCGTAATTCAATACATGATGGTCCAGGCATAAGAACCACGGTGTTTTTTAAAGGATGTAATCTTTGTTGTCTATGGTGTCATAATCCGGAATCCATTAATACCTATCCTGAATTGATGTTTGTTAAAGATAAATGTATCAACTGTGGTTATTGTAAAGAGTTTCTTGAATCTAATAAAATAGATTTATATAAAGAATATAGTAATTTAAATGAACTTCCATCTGTTGAAGGATTAGAGAATGTATCTAATTTCTGTTTTTCAAAGGCCTTAAGTCTTTCTGCAAAATGTCTATCAGTTGATGATGTTATGAACAAAATTCTTCCAGACAGACCATTTTATAAAAAATCAAACGGCGGTATAACGTTGTCTGGAGGAGAACCTTTGATTCAACATAAGTTTGTAAATGAACTTCTTTCTGCATGTGTAGAAAAAGGAATCCATACTGCAATTGAAACAAATCTATCTTTGAACTGGAATTTATATAAAGCAATTATTCCCAAAACTAAATTGTTTATGGTTGATATAAAAGTTTGGGATAAGCAGAAACATATTGAATATACAGGGCGAAGTAATGATATGATTTTTAAAAATCTTGAAAAACTTGATGAACATGCGGTACCAATAATAGTCAGGACTCCTCTAATTAGCGGGGTGAATGACAATGAAGACGAAATAAAAAATATATCTATTTTTCTTAATGATTTAAAAAATCTTGTTTCCTATGAATTACTGCCATATCATCCTTATGGAGTACCGAAGTTGAAATCTCTAAGGCTTAAACAAAATAATTTCTTTGAATATATATCAAACTCAAAACTTCGTGATTTAAATGATGTTATAGATCGAAACCTGACTAGGTTAAACAGGAAATAACTGATCCTTGAATAAGTTCTATTGTGATTAGTGTGATCATATATTTACATGGATTATTCAAGATAAAAATCTGATAATTCAATTTAATTATTCTTTTTACTGCTCTATATCAAGGTTTTATATAGTTATCTTCATAAGTTTAACTTTTCTGCTTTTAATCATTAGCCCTACAACTCCAACTGCTTGTTTTGCATAAAAAATTAATTTATCATAGTTAGTTTTTGTTCCATATAGTCCATTCAGATAAATTGCCGTTAAATTAGTCTTAGCTGATATAGCAGTGACATCTGCCGGATTCTGCATTGTTTCTGTCTTGATACAATTCATATCTCATACTTGCAAAATACTTCAGTACGACACATATTAGAAGCTCCATAACCTAGTTTCACTCAGTTGGAGAGGTTTTAACTTTATACATAAAAATAAGAAATAAAATGGACCTTTTATCCAAAGATGCCCCGTTAGAAGAATCAATAGCAAAAATGAAAGCTATTTTAGCAGATGTTGGATGCAAAACTACTTTATCACATGAAAAACATCCGCTAGAGCATTGCTACTCTGTAAATCTCGCTTCAGTCGAAGCACCGGGTCATATCTATTCCAACGGAAAAGGAATTCTATCTGATGCATCGATGGCAAGTGCTTTTGGTGAGTATATTGAACGATTACAGACCAATAATTTTTTTATAGACTTCCACCTCCCAAATCGAAAATACTATCCTGATGAAGTCGCATTTGAATTTGATGGAGCGTATCTAAACGATGAACTACGCTTGCTGTATAATGTAAATGAAGAACTCAGCGATGAAGATCTTGTGGATTTCAATAGTGATTATGAAGATAAGATTGTTGCACTGCCTTTCACGAAACAATCGAGTGGTGAAACTGTATATATTCCTCTTAATATTTTGAGCAATCTCTATCTCAGTAATGGTTTGGCAACAGGAAATACACCACAGGAAGCAAAGGTACAGGCTTTAAGTGAAGTTTTCGAACGTTATGCTAAAATTGAAATCATCAAAAACGGATATGCTCTTCCTAAATTCCCGGAAAAAATTGTACAATCCTTTCAACGACTGTACAGTGATCTTTTAACATTGCGTGAATTAGGATATATTGTAGAGGTTCTTGATGCCTCATTAGGGGGGAAATATCCCGTCACAGCCATCTCATTGATTAATCCGAAGAACTCTACATTATTTGTATCCTTTGGAGCACATCCAATTTTAGAAGTCTCTCTTGAACGGACAATGACAGAATTAATGCAGGGGCGTGACTTGAATGATCTGGATGCTTTTAGTGTCCCTACCTTTGACATGAGCTTTGTCTCGGACAGTTCTAATCTTGAGTCGCATTTTATTGACTCTAATGGAAAGTTAGGATTTAACTTTTTAAGTGCTGCAAAAAGTTTTGAATATTCACCATGGAAATATCAGAGTGAAGGAAACGTAGCAGAATACAACTATCTGACTGATATTCTTGATAAGATGGGCAAAGAAATGTATCTACGGGAATATAATTATCTTGGGTTTTATTCCTGCCAGATGATTGTGCCAGGAGTTTCTGAAGTTTACCCAATTGAGGACTTAGTTTACAATAATAGAAACTGTGGTAAATTAATTCGAAATATGGTTTTAAATTTTAAGGAATATAATCCTGAGGATATTCTAGATACAATTGACACTTTGGACGATTCACTCAACATAGATAATTATATCGGCGTTATATTCGAAAATAAGTTCACTATGCTTGAATTTAAAGCACAAATACATATTATTCTCGGCGATGCAGAAAAAGCACTGGAATTATTGGAATTTGGTACTAAGAAATTCGGACATCTCATAGCAGAATTAATCCGAATGGACTTGAATGATTTGGCTTGGGAAGAGTATGAAGAAGCTCTATTTAACATCTATGGACGAGAAAAAATTGAAAAAGCTCTCCGTATTTTAAAAGGTGAAGAATTTCTAATAAATACAACACTTCATCGTCATTATTACAATATGCTTGAGATGTATGACAGACTGGAACGCAAAAAACAACTTGTTTTTCTTCCACATAAAGAAGAAACTTTTTAAAAAATATAAAAAAACAATACAATTTGAAGCTTACATAAAGAGTTTAAACTCTTCATATAAATAGCAATTTGTTATGTCTGATTGGTAGAGCTATTTTATATGTTAAAGATATGTCGATGGTATCGACATATCAATATAACGTGTCGATAAAATTAAATTTCATCGACATGAACTATTCTAAGAAATTCATGTCACCTATTCAATAGATACTGAATTTGATCTATCAGAGGGCAATTAAATAGAAAAATAATAGAATATTGAAATAAAATCAATGGCATATTGGTTTAGAAAATTTATTAAAATATCTATATCAATTAAGGAGGAAAATTTATCTTAATTTACCTGCCTTTTTTAAAGAAAGAAATATTAAAACAGGGATTTAAAAATGAAGAGTGTCATTCCGGACATAATAAACGGATTGCCTAATATCTTTTATGCGAGGAAGGAAGAGAAGCAATTATCGGAAACGGATACAAAATGTTACTCCAAAGCTTCAAACATCGCATTTAATAGAGTGCAGTCAAGTTTTGGAATTGCCCTACATATGCATCAGCCAACTATTCCTGCAGGAGGCACAGATTTAAGGACTGCATGGCTAATTTCAAACTTGCAGCATATGATGAACAATCAAGGTATCGGTGATAATCATAATGCACCCGTTTTTATGAATTGTTATTCACGGATGTCTGACATTATAAGATCGCATGTAGATAGAGGTGGAAATCCTCGCGTAATGCTAGATTATTCAGGTAATTTATTATGGGGTCTAGGCCAAATGGAAGGAGGAAGGATTTTAGAGAACCTTAAGCTCATAACCTGTGATCCAAAATATTATCAAAATGTTGAATGGTTGGGTACAATGTGGTCACACGCTGTTGTAACATCAACTCCGATTCCTGATGTTAAATTACATATGATGTCATTTAGGAAACATTTTAGTTCAATTTTCGGAGAAGAAGCATTGAGACGAGTGAAGGGGTTTTCACCACCTGAAATGCACCTCCCTATACATCCTGATGTTTGTTATGCATATGTTAAAGCATTAAATGAATGTGGATATGAGTGGGTGATGGTTCAAGAGCATACTGTAGAAAACCTTGACGGAACTGGAATAGATAGACCGCATTTTCCACATAAACTTGTAGCAAAGAACTCATTAGGTGAAGTTGCAGAAATTTCAGTGCTTATAAAAACACAAGGATCCGATACAAAAATAGTTGCGCAAATGCAGCCGTACTACGAGGCAAAAACAATTGGGCGACAGAAATTTTGCGGGAAAAACGTTCCTCCATTTGTTTTACAAATAGGCGATGGCGAAAATGGTGGAGTAATGATGAATGAATATCCGCCAATGTATGATCAAGTGTTCGGCGAAATAGGAACTGAAGGTGTAGTTGGCATGGGCGGATCTGAATATATAGAGTTTGTTAAAGGTATGGGGATAAGTGAAAATGACTTTATCCCTATTCAACCAATTGCGCAACACAGGTTATGGGAAGTAATGAAGATAGGTTCTGCCCATGCAGCTGATAAAGCAATAGAATTTGTGCATGAAAGAGATAACGGCTTTAACCTGGATAAAGGTTCATGGACAAGTGATAGAAGCTGGGTAAAAGACTACAAAGAAGTTCTTGATCCAATGAAAGAATTGAGTGTTAAGTTTCATCAAAAATATGATAGAAAGAAAGTTAATACTAAAAATCAACAATATCGGGAAGCACTAATGTATTTATTTTTATCACAAACAAGTTGTTTTCGATATTGGGGTGAAGGTGTTTGGACAGAATATGCAAAAGAACTTTGTAGAAGAGGATTAGAACTAGTATGAAATTAATATTTTAACGAAAATACCAGAAGTTAATGGCTAAAAGTCAGCTTCTTTGAATAGTTTTGTGTAAATAGTAATTTACTTTTTTATTATCCCGGCGTGCCGGGATAATAATTTTATACTCTTGATATATCACAGAAGAAACCTCTTTTCAAATTTAATAGCAATTTGATTTAGCGCAGATTTCCAATTCTTAATCGGCATAGTCCATCTCTTTGAAATATTTTTTAAGGCCAAATACAGAATTTAAATATTGCATCATCATTTGGAAAAGCTCCTCTATTTTTAATTATTTTCCGTAGGGAGTGGTTAATAGATTCAATGGCATTTATATCAGGTCTTCTGTAATCTAAGATCACTTTAACGTAGGCGTCTGGGACATCAACTTTATCAGGTCCTATTTCCTTATGTGTTCTGTTGTTATAAAATATTGGGCCAGTTACTGCAGAAAACTCAAGATTTTTAACAGCCCAATCCCTAACTTTTCCTTCTAGCTTTTTCCACGCACCACGATTAAAACCTGGTACTTGTGGAGACATATTGCTCATATAGAAAGTTTCACTCATGGCTGTTTTACTAAATCTCATTGCTGCTGCTGGACACAAGTGTCCTCTATCATACCCAGTGCCTCTATAGTCAGATAAAGTAGCAGAACCTGTTCCAACGATTTGTTAAAAATAATCATACGAAATTGTACCATTCTTCTACCCAAAGAGGAAGTGCATATCTTTTGTTGATGGTTTCGGCTACTAATCCTATCAACTCTTTACCTTCTGTATAGATCGAATATTCTTCTAGTTCCTTGTGTTTGATAATTTGCTGGCAGTTAGAAGTATATGGCATAGGCAAGAATTGATTTTTTATGATGTTTTCCAAGCCTTGTACAGCGATAATGCGATAGCCATTTGTCAGGTGGATATGGTTTTATTTATCAAAGATTTATAGGCATCTATTCTGGAGAGAAAAAGAAGTTCAGACTGTCAAACTCATTCAAAATTTTATTAAAGGTAAATAACCAGCTGAAAAGAAATATAACTGAGCATTAACTCGGTATTTATGTTTTTAAGGTATCACAAGACAGGAAAATCCTAAAAAAGGTAATATTATAATATTTTGAATATGAAATATAATTTACTTAAATTCTAAACGAAAGTTGTAGCGATATTATGAGCAGTTTACTGGTGATGACTCCGGGGCCAACTGAGGTCCATGAAGATGTATTAAATGCTATGGCTGAAAGAGCTACTAATCCTGATTTGGATTTGGCTTTCTACGAAAAATATAAGGGAACAGTTGATAAGTTTAAAAAGATTGTCAGAACTAAAAATACATCTTACATTTTAGGAGGGGAGGGGATACTAGGATTGGAAGCAGCATGCGCTTCTTTAATTGAGCATGGAGATAGAGTACTTTGCATTGCTAACGGTATCTTTGGAGAAGGTTTTGCAGATTTTGCTAAAATGTTCGGTGCAGAGGTAGAAGTTTTCAAAGGTGAAAATGATAAAGGCATTAATGTTGACGATCTCAAAACTTTTTTAAAAAAGGATTCTGATTTTAAACTTGCTACAGTGGTTCATTGTGAAACACCTTCAGGTATTGTAAATGCTATACAGCCTATTTGTAAGCTTTTAGCTGATAAAAATATTATATCTGTTGTAGATGCTGTCTCATCAATGGGCGGCGAGCATATTGATGCAGATAAATGGAATATTGATATTTTGCTTGGAGGTTCTCAGAAATGTTTTTCAGCACCTGTAGGATTGGCTCCTTTGAGTATCAGCAACAAAGCATTGAAGGTTATTGAAAGCAGAAAAACTTCTATTGTTGGTTATTATAATAATTTAAAGGTCTGGAAAACATGGTATGAAGATAAATGGTTTCCATATAGTCAGCTAATTAACAATATAGTAGCATTTGATAAGGCATTGGACAGATGTTTAGAAAAAGATTTTGTTACTATTCATAAGAAATATGCTGGTGCAATAAGGCAGACCTTCATAAACTGCGGTTTTAAACTATTTCCTAAATCTCATTTTTCCAATACGGTAACAGCAGTTAAAATGCCTGAAGGAATCAATTTTAAAACACTGTTTGATAACTTGAAAGCTGAGGGTGTTTTAATTGGCGGTGGTTTTGATTTTCTCAAAGATAAAATATTCAGAATTGGTCATATGGGAGAAAACTGCGATCTAGAAAAATTTAGATTTTTGTTTAAAGCTATGGATAAAGTTTTTACAGAGAATAATATAAAACTTAAAGTAAGTATTTTAAAAGAATTTGAAAAGTTAATTGCAGGTTGATAGTTGCAGGGAGACTTTTTCCAAAGTGAATCTGAGTATTACTTATAATGATTATGAGTTTATGGGGGCTCATCTTGTATCAGAGCATGGGAATACAGGTGTAAGGTTTTCTGTATGGGCTCCCCATGCAGCATCTGTGCGTATAGTAGGTCATTTCAATAACTGGCATGGTCATAATCATACAATGCATAAAAAAAATGTTACCGGGATATGGTCTATTTTTGTACAAGGTCTGCATGTGAACAGTGTTTATATGTATGAAATCATAACACAAACAAATAAACAGCTTCATAAAATTGATCCATATGCATTTTATATGGGAATTTCTCCTGATTTTACATGTAAGGTGACTGATCTGTCCCAGTTTGAATGGCTGGATAATGAATGGCAGAAGAGTAAAAGCTGGATGGATAAATGGAACCGTCCAATTTCTATATATGAAGTTCATCCCGGTTCATGGAGACGACACAGTGATGGAAAATATTTTAGTTATATCGAGTTAGCTCACTCACTTGTTGGTTATGTTAAAGAAATGGGATTTACACACATACAGCTTATGCCGGTGATGGAACATCCTTTTGACGGATCATGGGGTTATCAGTGTACCGGTTATTTTGCTGCAAACAGCAGATTTGGTCATCCTATTGACCTTATGTATTTTATCGACTACTGTCATCAGCATAATATCGGCGTAATCCTTGATTGGGTCCCGGGACATTTTTCAAGAGACAGACACGGCATAGCCTGGTTTGACGGAGAAAAATGCTACGAACTGAACAGTACGAAAAGAGGTTCCGCTAACAAGTGGGGAGCCAATGATTTTGACCTTCAGAAATCTGAAGTACAGAGATTTCTTATTAGCAGTGCTCTTTTCTGGATAGATAAGTTCCATGCTGACGGATTAAGAGTAGATGCTGTCTCAGAGATGGTTCATAATAACGGCTTTCACTTTCTGAAAAAGTTAAACACTGTGGTGAATGAAAAATTTCCCGGAACGCTGATGATTGCAGAAGATTCAAGCGGAAGACGTGAAGTGACTGAAAACAGTGAAAAAGGTTTAGGTTTTACCTATCGATGGAATATGTGGTGGGCTCATGACATTCTTAATTATATGAAACATAAGCCGTCTGAAAGAAAGCATCATCACAAAAGGCTGATGTGCACTTTAGAATACGCTCATATTGGAAATTTTATACTCTCTCTTTCTCACGATGAAACAGCTTTTAGCAGGGGATCTCTATTAGAAAAAATGCCTGGTAATGCAACAGACCGTTTATCCAATCTAAAACTTTTAATTGCCTGGCAGATGGTTCATCCGGGTAAGAAGTTGATTTTTATGGGAATAGAATCTGCACAAAGCAAAAGCTGGAATCAAAGCATGGGAATTGACTGGAACCGTTTAAAGCTGAAGAAAATAAAATATTTTCAGAGTATGGTAAAATATCTGAATGATCTTTATTCAGCAGAACCAGCATTGAATCAGTTAGACAGGGGAGGTGACGGAACAGTTATTCAATCAACTCATGCTGAGAGTGCCACTGTTGTTTTTAGAAGAATTGGACGAAATAGCAGTAAGTGTATATTAGTTGCCGCCAACTTTTCAGATGAGAGTATAAAAGATTTTTTTGCAGGTGTTTCAGAACCTGGAAACTATAAGCTTATATTTTCTACAGACGGTAAGAAATTCGGAGGCAATACTCTTTTATATCAGACTTTTCCTGCAGAACAGTGTCATTGGCAGGAGCAGCCTTTCAGAATTAAATTCGATCTTCCAAAATTAACTCTTATGATGATCCAGAAGTGTAAATGAATGGGCAATTATCAATATTTTATATTAGTTATTTGTTGAGTTATAATTGATTTGGGAAGATACTCTATGATTGACATTAGAATTAACCTTTATTCTCTCGTTTATATATGAACTTAATATAAGAAAATAATAGAAATTACTATTGAGCTGCATAAGTGATGCAGCTCAAATATACTAGCGGGAGAATATTGCAATTAAGGCTAAACCGCCAACCATAAAACATGTACCAACAGCTCTCTCCATAATATTTTTCTCTTTAAAGAGCATATATCCAAGAACTGTTACAATCAGTAAGTTTACGCTTCTAATAGCTAGGACATAAGGTATTTTAGTTGTTAAACCTATAGCTATAAGATAAAATGCCATGCCCATGATATTGAACAACGCTACACCGAATAAGCTTGTATAACTATTTGAAAGCTGTTCTTTAATATCTGAACCCTTCATTTTAATAAAAAGAATAAATGTCATTATTACAGAAGTAACGATCGTCATTACTACCAAATAGAACATTGGCGAAGAATGATGAACAGCTATACCATCAAAAATTGCAGATATTGACCAGAGGAAGGAGACCATTATCATAAGCATACTTCCCTTTTCTTTAAAAAGCATTTTTATTGGAAAGAAAACACCTTTGTCTGCAATCTCTTTCATATTCAATAAATATGCACCTACAAAAATCAGAAAAATACCGCAGAAGCCAATGAGAGATACAGTTTTAAAAGCACCAGGTAAAAATATTGCTGCAATATATGAAACTGGAACTGAAAATACCGGCACAAATGCCATTAATGGTATAACATAAGATATTGGAGAAAGCTTTACACTCTGAAAATATAATATGAGAGCTAGAATATTTACAACAACACCCACTATCATTGCATACCAGAAAGTAGTATCAACAGATGCAAATTCCAAATGAAATAATCCAACCCCTGCACCTATAAAAAGTAATGGAATACTGAAAACATTCATTGCCCATACAACTAAATATTTATTAGCTCCAAGAACAGCTTTTTTACTGTATACATCTTTAGTCGCAACTGAAAAAGCTGCTAAAAATGAAAATAACAACCACATAATTTAACCCCTACAAAATAAAGCTATTTAGCTGTTGACTATATACTCATTAATATTAATTTCGCTGTTATTTAAAAGATCAATATAAGACTTCTGGAACTCTTTATATTCCTGGAATAAATCTCTTTTACTGTATGCTTTATAAGCATCTTTGACTTCTATCAAATCTGTAGCAGCTTTACCTGCAGGACAATCATCAGTAAATCTTTCAACTGCTTCATTATAAATTTTTTCTATCTGTTTTATAAAGTTTTCATTCATAGTCATCAGATACATATATCTTGAAATTTCCCAATATTTTTCTTTAGTTATATATCCTTCAAGCATGAATTTCTGTTTAATAAATCTAATCAGATTAAGTTTTATATATTTCAATCTATTATTTTTTTCAGAATATGGCTGTTCGTGTATTATTATTACGTCATCATCTTTGGCTGAATATGTTCTGAAGTCATCATTTCCAGGACTAATTCCGGCCATATCATTTCCATTAAGATTGACTAAATTAGCAGCTAATAACAGGGCAAAATCTTCACCTCTAGGTATATCCTGCGGATAGCATATCTGTGAAAAGAATTCTTTCTTTACCATCATATTACCACCCATTCCATACATGATTTCTACAGGAATATCAGATGAAGTGACAATTTTTCTGTCATCATTCATAGCTCTATCTTTACCCCACTCTTTGTAATCCTTAAGTTCATCCTGATAAATTCCGTTTCTATTCATATATAGTCCGCTGAGAATTTTTATATGAGGATTTTCTTCAAAGATTTCAAGCATTTTTATCAAATGATTAGGCTTCACGAGTTCATCATCATCTATCTGTACAACTATGTCAGTATTGTTATAGTAAGAAAAGATAAATCCAAGATTTCTTAGGTCGCAATATCCGTCTGTTGCAGGAAAAGTAAAACCTTTGTTGTTTAAACTCTGAACTTCACTGTTAGTAATTATCAGACTGTCAATTTTAAGTCCGTCTAAATTTTTAGATACTTTTTCCTTTATAATATCATCATAACTACCTACATTATTAACTGCATTGGCTAAGACAATTAAATCAACGTCATATCCTGAAGGGATGTTAACTTCATTAATACTTTTTACTGTTTTATAAAACGTATTTTCAGTATCAAATGTTTTAAGAACTGTTGGATGATCGAAATTGTTTTCTACAGATGTATCTGTATCAACATAGATGTTTACTACAAAACTAATTTTTGACATAATTTAGCCCCTCTCTATTACATTAACTGACTTGTATATACAGGTTAACTTACAGCAAGAAAGCTACATAGCAAATAAATAAATGAAAAATTAAGTTAAATTGTTATTTCATGCACAAACTTATATTTAGCCTGGTTATAAAATACTTTCGAATACTCAACAGTAAGATTATTATCAAGGTAAGAAACAACTTCAAGAAGTAATGCAGGTGTTCTTTCTCCAATATTAAGTGCTTTCTGTACTTTCGGTCCAGGTAAAACTGCAGAAAACTCTTTGATCTGTATAACTATTTTATGACCTCCAAATTTCACTCTTTTTGCATACTGATATTTAAGCACATCAATCTGCCCATCATCCAAGCTGCTTAAAAAGCAGTCAGGTATATATGTCATTTCATATATAGCAGGAATATCATCTATCATTCTTAGTCGCTCTATATTCAATACTTCGGTAAATTTTATATCTTTAAATATATCTTTAATATCAATATTCGGAGAAATCATTTCATAAGAGGTTAATTTCGTTTCAGGCTTTTGCCTTTTAGCTATAGTTCTCTCATCAAAATCTATTGTTTTATCAAGGTTAATTGGAGTTTTATGTTTTCTGTCCAGGACATATGTGCCTTTTCCCATAATTTGATATAGAAAATTTCGGGATATCAGATTACTTATCGCCTTTCTGGCTGTCATTCTACTAACTTTAAATTTAGCAGCAAGCTGATTTTCTGAAAGAATAAGATCATCAGGGCCATAGGTGCCGTCCTGTATATTCTTAACTATATAATCCTCGATTTCTATGTGTTTCATCATTTTTTATTACTGCCTTATTTAAACTTAACTATTTACAATGATAATATATATTGATATTATATAACTCTCAATTCATATACTCACAACTTCTTACTATGCAGGTCTAATTACTGCTAAGTTTAATAGTAATTTAACTCATTTACTACAAAGTTTGCCTTAAATATGGTGTACTTAGGCTCAGTTAGGTAAGAAAATTAATCTAACAAAGTTATGTGCTCACTAGGGAAGGGGGGGTAGTAATAATTCATTAACAAAAAAGTCTAAAATATTATTCGCATAATTAGAAATCAAAACCTCCACAATCGATCACTTCTGGACGTTTTAGTTTTTAAAAATCATCGTTCAAATTGCTTTAATAGTAATATTAAAAGAAATAATGCGATAAAAAAATCAATTATAAACCATATTGCTATATTAGGTTTATAAAAGTTAAATGGATCTCCTATAAACATTAGTAAAACAATTATTAATAAACATGCTAAAGTGTATATTTTACCACCAGTACTTCTTTTTATCTTATAATATAGGATTTTTACACATACAGCAAAGAGTATTATTAATGATATAGCGAACGTAATTCTAACAATACTAATAAATGAATTATTTGAAGTAATACTTGCATTAACTTCATTATTTTGCATATCTAGAAACAATGGCTCAATAACGAAAATAAATATACAAATAAGAGCAATTATACAGAATATGATTTGAGACATTTTATCAAAAGTACTAGCCGTAAATTTTCTTCTGTCTTTATGTCTATCTAAATGTATGTTTGGCTCTTTATTCATATTGTCAATTTAATTGTGTAAAGTTCATCGATTTAATAGAAAATCTCTACTTTTTATAACTTTTAAATAATTATATCATAAAGAACGCTTTTAAGAACACTTTTTGATTTAAACGTCTTAAGCATGTAAAAAATGTTTGTTTAACAGTTATATATCCTGTTTTTTTTGATTAATAAATTTAGAAGTAAATATATTAGTTAATTGTTTCACAATACAAGCAAAGGGATTACTACATCAATTTGACTGACAGTGGTAAAGTTATATGGTTTATCAGAATAGATGTTGATGAACTTATTAAACTCGGCAAGCTTATAGAAACTATTTAAGTGATAACTAAAAACCTCCGACAAGTCGGAAACATCCGGAAGTGATCGATTGTGGAGGTTTTAATTAGGATTGATATTATTTTCTTTAATAAATTCTGCCAATTCCATATCTGCTGTAGTTATATGATCAAATAACCAGGTAATTAAGCAATCCTCTAAGATTTTTTCATCTCCTAGGTTCAAGTCATATTTATCATATACAAAATCTCTATATTCAGTAATCCAATTTCTAAATATATTATGACTATTTAGATGTACTTTATATTGAGGATAATTAATTGAGCGCATAAGGTGTTCTTCAGCATCTAAATGCTCTATCACATAAAGATCCAATTCTTTTATTTTATCTCTAAGAATACTAAGATTTAGTTTATTATGTTTTATTAATTCATCAATTTCTTTAACAATGTAAAAGAATGATCTATGCTGATCGTCAATTAGTTTACATCCTGTGATTGGTAATTTTATCGACTTTTCCATAGCATACTCCAATAAAAGCTGTTAAATTCATTTAATATGGTAAAATTATATGGTTTATAAGAATAGGTATCAACGAGCTTATCAAGCTAATAGTAAGTAAATATAAATCAGCCACTTGATTATATGTCTTCAACATTTACTTCTTTTTCTATAAGGATAGTAATCGTAACATAAATATATCAAAATCAGAATAATGGTTAATCTAACAACTCTCCAAGGATATAAAAAAATCTTATGAGTTGCTAGATCACCAAAAATGCCAATATCAGTAAACGGATTGCACATAAGTGCTAAATATGCAAAAAATAATAGATGAGTATATTTTTTCAGCTTTATCGAGTAACAAAACAAAACAATAAAACATATAGTTATAACAGTTTTTATTATTAGATAATGATCTCTAGTTAAAGCTAAAGGTAAGGCTCCCAGCAATAAACACGATAAGACTGTTATAAAAGGAAATATACTTCTTTTCGCTTGTTTATCCATTGATGTTCTTCTTAGGTTTTTCATAAATTATATTAATGATTATATCATGATTGAGTAAAAAATTAAGATTATGCAATAAAAACCTCAATACCAGCATTTTCGATACAGTAGTTAATAGTCATGAAAAACTTATACTTGGATCTAAAAAGTGCAACATCACACCTAATGAAATAATAGCTTCTTTTGATGTAAAGTTAATTGTTTCACAAGACAAAGAAGGGGATTATTACATCAATTTCACTGACAATGGTAAAGTTATTTGGTTTATTAGAATAAATGTCGGAGAACTTACTAAACTCGGTAAACTTATAGAAGGTATATAATTACTAAAAGTATAATATATTATGTGATCTATCCATTTGCTTATTAAGGGGATAAATATAGATAAATGGCAGGTTTTGGGACTCAATGACGGGAGGAATACGTGCTTTATGCGCGATTATACCGACATTGAGTGCTAAAGACTGACAAAACTATAAGTAGCTTAATACTAAATGATTAGATTTTTATCTATAATATCTAAAACCTCCGGTAAATCGGAAACGTCCGGAAGTGATCGATTGCGGACGTTTTAGGCAATATACAAATCAATATTCATCTGTAAAACTCAATATTTAATCTGTCTTACAGTGTAAGTTTTGGTTATGATTAATTTTTTCTTGCAAAGTCTATAGTTCCTATTCTGATTAGTACAACTGATGCAAATAATGCTCCTATAATATTAATAATTGACCAATA
>DASCNA010000205.1:0-1957 GCA_036011305.1 Victivallales bacterium | reverse complement strand
ATATTAAATTATTAATAAATTTTCATTCAACTTCAGTCATTTCAATTATCCAACTTAGGGAATATATTTTTCTTCTAATTATTGTTATTTTTAATCCATTAATAATTTTCCATCCTCAAGAATCTTAATCTATGTATCTTTTTGCTCCATATTTGCCTTTAGATTTAATATCAATATGCTAAACTCATTCAAATCTTTGAAATGTTAAAGTAAATCGACATGAAAATTTTCTAGATTTTTTATTTTAGATTAAAGTGTATCAGTATCTTCTTAAACTTATTAAATTTTCCTTGAAATTATAGTTAATTTTAATAGGAATAATTTTAAATTACACTTAATGTATTATTGTAAATGTAATGATGAGTAGTAATACCAAGATAATAAATATTTTTCCAATTAATTTCCAGACAATAGTACTAGTGCATTTATCGGAGTTTTAGTTTTAAATTGAAGGCTATATATTAGCTGAAGGATTTGCTATAACCTATTCCTCAACGTAGATGGTTTAATTGGATTTCATTGAATATCAGTTTACAAAATGTCGGCTAATAAATTAATTTAAATATTCGCTTCCAAAAATTTTATAATTTCTGCAGAATGGGTTATTTATTCTAGGGATTACAAAAGAAAAATTAGAGCCGATGAGAGATTGGAGAGAGAGGTTCCTGAATCCTGAGGTACTGGTAATTAATTTCGACTTTGGGGAAATTCGAAACTAATTTATAAAATTAAAAACCAAATTTGTGTCGACTATTGGATATTCGACAAAAAATAGTTTAAATACTTTGGAATTAAATTTTAATTCAAAAATCAGTGTAATAAATACTATTATGAAAAATATTATTAGAATCTTATTTTGGCATACAGTCCAAAAAGCAACATATTCACTTTGTTGTTTAGTCTGTGCATAATAACATTGTGTGCACTTGTGCTTACTCTGCCCCCTGTGTATTAGTGCATACACTGTGCGCTCATGTGCTCTGTGCATTAATCGATTCCCTAGTTCATAAAACTATCATAAGTAAAAATATAATTATAAGTTATACATAACTGAACCACATTCAATTGCCCCTCAAACCCAACTTATATAGTTATATAACTTCGGTCTACTCAATGTATACATCTATTTAACCCCAGGCAGGGGTGAAGCTTCACCGTGCCTCCTCCCACCGTCTAGTTCGCATGGGATATTGAACAGACATGGACTAACACACAGAGCATCGACTAGCACACAGATAGTGCATACCCAGTTCAATTCTATGTTCTCATGTAACTCTCTGAAGAGATAAATTATTATGAACCTTTTACGAACTGCAATAATAAAATAAAATTCCATTATAATTGAATAGATGATTAAAAAATTAAAAATCAGTGTGGGCCACAAAAGGAACACAATAAGGGAAAATTCTGCATCAAGAGGGATTTATTTAAAATTTCAGCAATATTTCACACAAAATTCCACATTTTCTTTCATACATTTGCTTGCACCTTCAGTGGTACTTCACACAAACTTTCACACTTTCACGAAAACTTTCACGAAAACATTCACTCTTTCACAAAAATTTCTCACTTTAACGAAATCTTTTACGGCTGTTAGGACTTTAATAAGGGGTTTTTAGTTTAATTTGGATGTTGAATTTGGATTTGGGTTTTGGACTTGTGTCAATGAGTTTGGGTTCGATGTTGGGTTGAGGCTGGGTTTGTGGCTAAGGTCGGGATTAGGGTTTGGACTGATTTTTTTGAGGGGCTTAGGTTGAGGTTGAGTCAGGTTTATAATTATAAATTATAACCAACTCCGACCCAAACTTCTCAATCCATTGATTTAATCAAAACTATAACTTCTGAATAAGTCTGAATATCATGAAATTCCTTAAGTGAAGAAAGTGTGAATATTTTGGTGAAAATGGGAAAATTTCGTGAAAGTGTGAAAGTTTATAAAGTAAAAATGTGAAAGAGT
>DASCNA010000204.1:0-9327 GCA_036011305.1 Victivallales bacterium | reverse complement strand
ATAGAATATATTATAGTAAATATATATTTTATTACGTACATCTTATTAATATTATTTTAAGTTTATTTCTATTTGGTTTGAAATAATGTTAATTTGTTGTATCTTAGCCGTCTTGATTTTGTTAGACTGAGATTAAGTCTACTTAGATAGTTATTGTATATAAAATTTTAAAGTTGTGAAACGGCATAAAAGAGAGGTACATTTTAATGGCTGTAAGAATTAGAATGAAAAAAACTGGAGGCAAAAACAAGCCTTGTTATCGTATTGTTGTGGCTGATGCAAGATCTCAAAGAGATGGTAAAATCATTGAAAATCTTGGCTTTTATGATCCAAGACATGATAATGAAAAAATTAACATTGAAAGAGCAGATTACTGGATATCTGTCGGTGCTCAGGCTTCTGAAACAGTTGCCGGTGTTATTAAACGCGCAAAAGGCGAAAGCAATGTAAAGAAACCTGCAGAGAAAAAAGCAGAGCAAGAAGTAAAATCTGTAGCAAAAGAAGAAGTAAAATAACAGTATTTGAGAGGCAAGTTTAAACGTGATTAAAAAATTATTTAGTATTTTCTCTGGAAAAGGTGAAGCTGCTTCTGAAAATAGTATTTCTGAAAAAGGTGTTGGTGATATTCTTGGCTTTGTTGACTATGTTGTGAGAGCTCTAGTTGATAATCCTGGTGAGGTTAAAGTTGAGATAAATGATATGTCAAATGGTCAGGTTATTAACATTCACTGCAGGCAGACTGATATTGGAAAAATAATTGGTAAAAATGGTAAAACCATAATGGCTATAAGGTCACTTGTAACTGGTGCTGCTAGCAGATTAAATCAACAAATTAATGTAGAGGTTGTAGATCAGATTGCAGATTGATATTATAACACTTTTTCCAGATATTTATTTTGGACCTTTCAGTGAAAGTATAATAGCTAGAGCTATAAAAAAAGATATTATCAAAATAAATACAATTAATTTAAGAGATTATACTGAAGACAGAAGAAAAAGTGTTGATGATACAACTTATGGCGGTGGACCTGGAATGTTAATGACTCCTGGTCCTTTGTTTGAAGCAGTAGAGGCGAATAAAAAAGAGAACAGCTATGTGATTCTTACTACTCCACAGGGAGATGTTTTTAATCAGAAAATGGCTAAGGAATTAAGTAAAAAAGAAAATTTGCTTATTGTTTGCGGTCATTATGAAGGCATCGACGAAAGAGTAAAAGAAAAGCTCATTGATAAAGAAATTTCTATAGGTGATTATGTATTAACAAGCGGTAATTTGCCGGCTATGGTAATAGTTGATAGTTTAGCAAGATTAATTCCAGGAGTTTTAGGAGATAATTTATCTTCTCAGGAAGAGTCATTTGAAAATGATTTATTGGAATATCCGCAGTATACAAAGCCGATAGAGTTCAGAGGCATGAAAGTTCCGGATATATTATTATCAGGAAATCATAAATTAATCAAAGATTGGAGAAAAGAACAGGCAATTTTTAAAACTAAAAGAAGAAGGCCTGATCTTTATAAGAAATTTATAGAAAAGAAAAAGTGTAGAGCAGGCGATATTTGAAAAGCCGGAGGATAATAAAAATGAACGTAATGGACAAAATTAATAAAGAGCAATGTAGATCAGATCTTCCTGAGTTTAATGTGGGAGATACAATAAAAGTCTACTCTAAAATTATTGAAGGTAAAACTGAAAGAGTTCAGGCTTTTACAGGTACAGTAATAGCTATTAATGGTTCAGATATACAGAAAACATTCACACTTCGTAGAGTAGCTTTTGGACAGGGAATGGAAAGAGTTTATCCCATTAATTCTCCTAGAATAGTTAAAATTGAACTTGTAAGACTTGGAAAAGTTAGAAGAGCTAAACTTTACTATTTAAGGGATAGAATTGGTAAAGCTGCTAAAGTTAAAGAAAAAAGAACCAGATAATAATAAGTTAATGAATTGCTTGGATAACCTTCATCCTATGCTTTCTTTTGAAATGGAAAAGTGGGATGATGGTATTATTTTTATAGCAGGTATAGATGAAGTAGGTAGAGGACCTATTGCTGGGCCTGTTGTAGCAGCAGCAGTTATATTTGATAAAAATAAAGATATTCCTGTAGTAGATGATTCTAAAAAGTTAACAGAAAAAAAAAGAAATATTTACTACAAAAATATTATAAAAACTGATAATATTCAGTATTCAGTTGCTGAAGTTGATGTTGATTTAATTGATGAAATAAATATTCTGCAGGCTACTCATTTAGCAATGAAAAAGGCTGTATCAGAACTTCCAAATGTAGAATTTGCACTGATAGACGGTCTTCCTGTCAAAAATTTTACTCTTCCTAATACTGCTATAGTTAAAGGTGATTCAAAGTCGGCGAGTATTGCAGCTGCAAGTATAATTGCAAAAGTGTACAGAGATAACCTGATGATAAAATATTCATTAGAATATCCTGAATATTCATTTGAGAAAAATAAAGGTTATGGAACAGTTGAACATTTGAACGCAATCAAAAAATACGGTCCTTGTCCAATACATAGAAAGTCATTTGCCCCGGTTAGTGATTATTATATTGTTGATAAAAAAATACAACAGAAATTTAAATTTGAATAATTATTTAGTTATACTTTTTAAGGAGTTAGGAAATGTCCAAATATCCACTTGAAACAATACGTCATAGTGCAGCACACCTTATGGCTGCAGCTGTCAAAGAATTATATCCGGATGTAAAATTTGATATTGGACCTTCTACCGCAGACGGGTTTTATTACGATTTTGATTTGGACTACCACTTCGTGCCTGAAGATTTAAAAAAAATAGAGAATGTAATCAAAAAAAATATTAATCTGAAAATACCTTTTGAGTATTTGGAAGTAAATAGATCAGAAGCTGTAAAGTTACTGTCCGATCTTAACCAAAACTATAAACTAGAGCGTTTAAGTGATATACCTGAAGGGGATAAAATAACCTTTTATAAAGTTGGCGATTTTATAGATCTTTGCCGTGGTCCTCATGTAGCGCACAGTGGCGAAATCGGAGCTGTTAAGTTATTGAATATTGCCGGTTCTTATTATAGGGGTAAAGAAAATAATCCTATGCTCCAGAGAATTTACGGAACTTCTTTTTTTAATAAAAAAGATTTGAATGTATACCTTAAACAGCTTGAGGAAGCTAAAAAAAGAGATCATAGAAAATTAGGTAAGGAGTTAGATCTTTTCAGTATTTCTGATCAGATTGGTGGAGGACTGGTTCTCTGGCATCCTAAAGGTGCAAAAATAAGAAATACTTTTGAAACCTACTGGAAAGATGAACATTACAAAAATGGTTATGATCTCCTTTATACGCCTCATATCGGACGTTCAAAGCTTTGGGAAACAAGCGGACATTTAAGTTTTTACCAGGATGCTATGTATGCTCCAATGGATATTGATGGAAGTGATTACTATGTAAAACCTATGAATTGTCCTTTTCATATTGAAATTTACAGATCAAAATTAAGATCTTATAGAGAACTACCGCTAAGATGGGCAGAACTTGGAACAGTATATAGATATGAAAAAAGTGGTGTGCTTCATGGGTTACTTAGAGTAAGAGGTTTTACTCAGGATGATGCTCATATAATTTGTACACCTGAGCAGATTGAATCTGAAATTTCTGAAGTTCTTAGGTTTAGTTTGGATATATGGAAAGCTTTTGGTTTTACTGAAATTAAAGCTTATTTGGCTACCAGGCCTGAAAAAGCAGTAGGAGATCCTGAAAAATGGGAAAAGGCATTAGTCTCATTAGAAAAAGCTGTTAAAGAACAGGGATTAGACTGTGAAATAGACGAGGGTGGCGGTGCTTTTTATGGTCCTAAAATTGACCTTAAAATTAAAGATGCTATTGGTAGAGAGTGGCAGATGAGTACTATTCAGTTTGATTTTAATCTTCCTGAACGCTTCGATATGAATTATGTAGGTGAAGACGGTCAGAAGCATAGACCCTTTATGGTCCATAGAGCTTTGCTGGGGTCGATAGAAAGATTTTTTGGGATACTTGTTGAACATTATGGAGGAGGATTTCCTCTCTGGCTTGCGCCCGAACAGGTTAGAATACTGCCTATTACTGATAAAAACCACGAATATGCCTTTTTATTATGTAGAGAGCTAAAAAAGCTGGGACTAAGTGTAGAAGTTGATAATCGTTCAGAAACGATTGGGCTAAAAATTAAAAATGCAAGAAATACTAGAATTCCTTATATTGTTGTTGTAGGTGATAAGGAAGCGGAAGATAATACTGTTTCTGTCAGGTCCAGAAGAGAAGGACAGCTCGGAGCTATACCTTTAGAAGAATTTAAAAATTTACTTTTAAATGATTTAATGAAGAAGATTTGATATTAATTGTATATAATGTAGATATTAATTTGAAATATAATAATTTTATTGTATTTTTAAAACTCTTCGTTATGTATTTTTTTTGTTAATTAAGGAGGAAAGAAAATAGCTAAATTAGTTAAAAATGCTGGTCAGCTAGCTGCTGATGAAGTGAGATTGATTTCGGATAACGGTGATCAGCTAGGTATAGTGCCTAAAACAAAAGCTTTTGAAATAGCAAAAGAGGCAGGACTTGATTTAGTAGTTGTTGCAGAAAAATCTGCGCCGCCGGTTTGTCGGGTGCTTGATTATGGAAAGCTTCGCTATGAACAGAAACAGAATCTTAAGAAGCAGAAAAAAAATCAGCATGCACAAAAGTTGAAAGAAATTAGATTTCGTGTAAATATAGATGATCACGATTATAACTATAAAGTAAACCATGCAAAGGGATTTTTAGAAAAAGGCTATAAAGTAAAAATAGCTCTGGTTTTTAGGGGTCGTGAAGCAGCTCATAAAGATATAGGTTTTGAAATAGTAAATAAAACGATAGAAGATTTAAAGGAACATGGAAATGCAGATGGTAAAACAGTACTTTCCGGAAGAACAATTTCAGTATCTTTGAATCCAATTAAATAATTTGTGATTAGTTGATATTGGCTGGCATCGGCCTTATCAGGTATTTTGCAAAAATATAAAATAAGGAGAATAACGATGCCTAAAATGAAAACAAGGAAGTGTGCGGCTAAGCGTCTAAAACAGACGGGCACAGGTAAATACCGCCATAATAAAGCAGGTTCACGTCATATTTTGACTAAAAAGAGTGCTAAACGCAAACTGCGTTTACGTAAAGACGGTGAAGTTAAGAGTACTGAAATCGGAAGAATAAAATCATCTTTACCTTACGGTTTATAGAATTGAGAATCTGCTAATTTTAATGGAGAAATTATATTATGGCTAGAACAACTTTTGCAGTTGCGTCTCGTAAAAGACGTAGACGTGCTTTAAAAAGAGCTAAAGGCTTTTACGGTGCAAGAAGTAAAAATATCAGAACAGTTTATGATGCAATAGATAAAGCTGATGCACATGCATATGTAGGAAGAAAACAGAAAAAACGTCAGTATAGACGTCTTTGGACTGTTAGAATTAATGCTGCATGTAGAATGAGTGACATGAATTACAGTTCTTTCATGCACGGCTTAAAGCTTATTGATATTGATATTAATAGGAAAATGCTTTCTGAAATAGCAATACATGATGAAGAAGCTTTTGCTGTTTTGGTTAATAAAGCTAAAGAAGCTTTAAAAAAACATAATTCTTAATAATTAATTAAATTTTTATAAGCAGCCTTTAACAAAGCAGTTCCTATTATGGATTATAAGTTTTGTTAAAGGCTGTTTTTTTACAGGCTTATGAGTATAGAAACAATTAATAAAGATTTAACCAGTATCATTAATGATGTCAGGCAAAGATTGAATTCTGATTCGGGGAAAAAGAATATTGAAGCTATTAAAATTTCTGTTTTAGGTAGAAAAGGAACTTTGACTCTGTTAACCAGACAATTGGGAACTATTGACAAAGTAGACAGACCTGCTGCCGGAAAATTAATTAATGATATTAAAAATCAAGTTATAAAATTGCTGGAAGATGCACTTGTAACTGCTGAAAACAATACAGACAAAGAAGATGATTCTTTGGATGTTTCTCTTCCTGGAAGAAGGTGGAATTATGGTAAAAAACATCCTATAACACAAACAATAGATGACTGTGTGGCGATTTTTAGAAGAATAGGTTTTATTGTGGCAGACGGTCCTAATATAGAAACAACATATCATTGTTTTGATGCTCTAAATACACCTGAGGATCATCCTTCTAAAGATGAGACTGATACATTTTACTTTGCTGATGGAAGATTGTTGAGAACTCAAACTTCTACTGTTCAAATCAGGGTAATGGAAAACCAGGAACCTCCTGTAAGAATAATAGCTCCAGGACCATGTTTTCGGCGTGATACACCTGATGCTTCACATAGTGCTAATTTTCATCAGCTGGAAGGATTATATATAGATAAAAATGTATCAATGGCTGATTTAAAAAGCACTCTGCTATATTTTGCTAAAGAATTGCTGGGAAATTCAGTAAAAATTCGTTTTCGCCCTCATTTCTTCCCTTTCACAGAACCCAGTATCGAATATGACTTTTCTTGTACAACATGTAATGGAAAAGGATGCAGACTCTGCAAATATTCAGGTTGGCTTGAAATATCAGGAGCTGGTATGGTAGATCCAAATGTCCTAAGAAATGTAGGATACGATCCTGAAATATGGAACGGCTTTGCCTGGGGAATGGGAATTGAACGTATCGCAATGATACGTCATGGGATTAATGATATACGGTATTTTTATGATAATGATTTAAGATTTCTGAATCAGTTTTAAGGTTTTTAAAAATGAATATTTCATATAATTGGTTAAAAAAATATATAGATATACCTTATACTCCTGAGGAGCTGGTTGAAAGGCTTACAATGGCTGGTATAGAGGTTGAAAGCATATCTAAGACAAATACGTTGCCTGAAGGTTTGATTGTTGCAGAAATTCTTGAAAGAAATATGCATCCAAATGCAGATAAACTTTCAATCTGCCGTGTTGATACTGGATCAGAAGAACTTCAGATCGTTTGCGGTGCACCAAACTGTGATATCGGCAAAAAAGTAGTTTTAGCTACTATTGGAACAGTATTTGATGACGATGGTAAGAAGTTTAAAATCAAAAAATCTAAACTTCGCGGGGTTGAATCTTATGGAATGCTTTGCAGTTCATCAGAACTTGGCTTAAATGAAGATCATAGCGGTATAATGGAACTTCCGTTAAAAACTTTGACTGGTATTTCAGTTAATAATTTATTTGAATCTGATACAGTCTATGAATTGGAAATTACACAAAATCGTCCTGACTGGCTTTCTTTTATTGGTATTGCAAGAGAAGTTAGGGCTTTATCAGGAAAAGTATTAAGATTGCCTGAAGTTAAACTGCCTGAAAAACAAGAAGATAAAGAATATTCCGATTTAATAAATATTAAAGATTATGAATTATGCCCTAGATATACGGGCAGAGTAATAAGAGGAGTCACTGTAAAAGAGAGCCCTGATTGGTTAAAACAGGCCTTGATTAGCATTGGTTTAAGACCAATTAATAATATAGTTGATATTACGAATTATGTATTATTTGAATTGGGACAACCTCTACATGTTTTTGATTTAGACGAACTAAATGAAAATAGAGTAATCATACGCAGAGCTGAAAGCAATGAGAAAATTGTTGCGCTTGATGGGAAAGAATATGCTTTATCAAATGATAATCTGATAATTGCTGATGCAGAAAAACCAGTTTGCATTGCAGGTGTTATGGGAGGAGAGCATAGCGGTGTTACAGAGAAAACTAAAAATATTCTTATAGAGTGTGCCTACTTTAATAAATCAAATATCCGTGCTACTTCTCATAAATTAGGATTGTCATCAGATTCTTCTCATAGATTTGAAAGAGGTGTCGATAATGAAATGATTAGCAAAGCCAGCGACAGAACTGCTTCATTAATTTTAGAACTTGCTGGTGGTGTTATTTGTTCAGATTTTATAGATATTAAAAACAAGGATTTTATTCCTGTACCAAAAACTGTCGAGTGCAAGTTTAAAAATATAAGAAACTTACTTGGAACTAATATATCAAATAAAGAAATTATTGATATTTTTCAAAAACTTGATTTACTTGTAACAAAGATAAACGATGAAAAATGTGATGTAACTGCTACATTATTTAGACTTGACATTGAAAGAGAAGCTGATTTAGCTGAAGAAATTATCAGGATATATGGTCTTGAAAGAATTCCATCAGTAGATGTTTTTGTAAAACAGGGAGGTTCTATAAAACAGGATGCTTATCTTGCTGTCGAAGAAGCAAGAAATCAACTTGTTTCATTTGGTTTTTCTGAATCAGTTAATTACACATTAATCGATAAAATGAATATCTTGAACAGTAATACTTTACATGAAAATGATTTGTTAGAAGTATCTAATCCCATAAGTTCTGAAAATTCAGTAATGAGGCCTTCTCTAATTTATGGTTTAATGCAAAATGTGGGAAGAAATGTTTCTCATAATAATCATGAAATAAAAATATTTGAAATTGGTAAGGTTTATTCTGCCAATAAACAATGTAGTGAAGAAAAATATTCCAGCTGTCTTGTATTAACAGGGAGAAAGCATCCTGAACGTTATTCAGACGAAAAAAATATTTGTTATGATTTTTACGATCTGAAAGGTTTATTGGAATCATGGCTTGATGAAAGAAATATTGAAAATATTATCTGTAAAAAATCTGATTCTTCATTTTTTAAGAAAGGCATCAGAGCTGACTTTGTTGTCAATAATCAAACAATAATTTCTTTTGGGGAGGTTAATCCGCTTTTTACTAAAGGAATGCGGTTAAAAGCTCCTGTTTTTGCAGCTGAAATAGAACTTGATAGAATACTAAAAATTAAGGAAAAATCAATTCAATACAGTGCAATATCCCAATTTCCATCAACATCTCGTGATTTTGCTTTAATTGCTGATAAATCATTGGAAAGCTCACAGATAATTGAAGTTGTGAAAAGTGTAAAATGCAATATCCTTGAAAAAATTGAATTATTTGATTTATATGAGGATGATTCTTTAGGAGAAAATAAAAAGAGCTTAGCATACTCTTTAACTTATAGGAGTCACAGTAAAACTTTAACAGATAAAGAAGTTAATACAGCCCATGAAAAAATCAGAAATATGCTATCAAATAAACTTTCAATTGAATTAAGGTAAGCGTAAATTTGAGTACATCTTTTAATAGATTTTAATTGTTATAAATTTTGATTTTCTAATATAAACTAAAAGGAAATTAAAATGCTTAATCCTAATTCACCAAGAGTAAAGAAGTGGTCTTCCATTGTGGATGA
>DASCNA010000203.1:0-22705 GCA_036011305.1 Victivallales bacterium | reverse complement strand
ACTTGGATCATTTTTCCCGCTTAGATTCGCAGCAAAATCAGAAATAGCAAAATGGCCGTTTTTAGGTTATGCTTTAGGTCGTTCCAAGCCAATTTGGGTTAATAGAAGCTCTAAACAGGGAGCTTTACAAACAATGAAGGAATTTATCCAAACAGTAAATCATGGTATTTCTGTTATTAGCTTTCCTGAAGGAACAACAAGTGATGGGAAAAGCAGTTTAGTTACTTTTAAATCAACAACTTTTGAAGCTGCGGTTAAGGGTAAATTTCATATTACACCTGTTTTAATAAAATATAAAGATAATGATAAAGTATGCTGGTATGGCGATGATACATTAATCAGGCATGGGAAGGTTGTTTTAAAAATGAAAAATATTGATGCTGATTTATATATATTACCTACCATGTTTCCGGATGAAAATGATGATAGAAAATCTTTTTCAAAAAAAGTTTACGATATAATGAATAGCAGGTATATGGAATTGTGTAATTAATATTATAGTATTGAGAATAAAATTATTTAAGGAGAATTATGGATAACATATTTATTGATAAACTGATGGTCCCCCTTATTAAAGCATGGAACCTGTTTTTTGAAATACCCTTTCCTGTAAGCAACAGTCTTAATAATCAAATCAGTTCAATTAGCAGCAAAAGCGATGATAATATTTTGTATGCGGTACCTGTAGTTGGACTTATTGTAGGTATAATTGCCTACGTTTTTATATTAATAATTTACGGATTATTCGGCACTCTTCTGGCATCTATACTTTGCTCAATTGTAATAATACTGATGTGTGAAATATTAAGTTACGGTAGAGACACTAATAATTTAGTACATGCTTTAACAAACAGATCATTTGCTGCTTCGAGAAAAAGCTCTGAAGAACAAAAGAGTATGAAGGAAGGAAATTATCTGTATATTTATATCTTTATTGCGATTTTTCTGCTGAGAATCGTATGTTTGGGATTTATAATTTATGATCATAATTTTAGTTGGATTATTATAATTACAACTCTTTCTTTAAGTACTCAGGGATATTTAGCTATTGATTCATCAGATTCTTTAATCAATATTTACGATAAAAATTCAATTATTGTTATGTGGATAATATCTGCAGCTATATGTGTCTTCTTTGGATGGTATTTCTTTGCAGCCGCTGCTATTGCTTATATTCTGACTCTACTAATAAGCATACAGTTAAAAAAATACTTAAATAACAGTAATAATTTATTTGGAGAAAATATTGGAGTTTCAGGGAAATATATAGAAATACTAGTATTAATAATCGGTCTTATCGCAATAGCGCAACATTGAGCTAAACTTGCTGGTTGATTGTTGTTAGTTGGTGGGGAATTATATTAGCGACGGCTACTGGTATCTTGTAGCCATGATCAACTTTTTTATCTACATGTATCCAATGTAGATAAAGTTTTTAAGTATACCTAAAAATAAATTTGAAAGATAATATTAAATGAAAAATTTAGTTATAGCAATAGATGGACCGGCTGCATCAGGGAAGAGTACTGCAGCAAAATTAGTATCTGCTAAATTGGGTGCATATTATATAAACACAGGAAATATGTACAGAGCTGCAGCTATATCAGCAATAAAGAATCATATTGATTTGAATAATGTATCAGAAGAAGAGCTTTTACAGTTTACGCAAAATTTATCAGTATCTTATATTTTGTCTGATGATAATAACATGATTTTAACAATAAACGATGAGCCTGCTGACCCAAAAGAGATCAGATCAAATGAGGCATCAAATGGTGCCAGCAAAATAGCTGAAAGCAGAGTTATACGTGACTGGTTAGTTGAGGAGCAGAGAAAATTTGCTAAATTCGGTTTAATTGTGATGGAGGGCAGGGATATAGGAACAAATGTGTTTCCCAATGCAAAATATAAATTTTACCTTACAGCTTCTCCTGAAGTCAGAGCTTTAAGACGATTAAAGCAGGATGATGAAAACCCTCCTGATTCTACCGTCGCGACTGTTGCTAATGAAATTGCAGAACGAGACAGAAGAGATTCTCAAAGGAAAGTAGCACCTTTAAAACAAGCAAAAGATGCAGTTTTGATAGATAGCAGTAATATGAATATTAAAGAAGTGATAAATACTATAGTAAAAATTATTAATGGTTAATTATAAATTATCAATGTTAAATTAATAATTAACCATTTATCATTGACAATTATTAGGTTAAATCTTCTCCAGTGCAGTCTTCACTGACTCCGGCACTTATTAGCGTAACAACTGCGATTAAGACTAATATAATTGAAACATATTTTGATTCACTGTTTAGATTATATACAAAGTTAACCAATATAGGAGTGAGAGCTGCTACTGCATATGTAACATTGTAGCAGAATGCTACACCTGTATATCTTACTTTAGTAGGAAAGCTTTCTGCTAGCATTGGGTAGAAACATGCCGCCATTGCAGAGATAAAAGTTTGATAAAGTACCATAAATGCTATCAGATTATAAAATGTATTGTCTTCCAGCATTCTAAACAGATATACTCCTGAAACGATAAATGCTAAACAGGAAAAAATTAACAAAGCTTTTCTTGTTATTAAATCAGATATAAAACTGAATACAGGGAGAGAAATAGCTGACCAAATATATCCGACAGTTATGGCATAATAAATATTTTTTACATCGTAGCCGTAAGCCGATACAAAATAAGAAGGCATGCACATCACAAACATAACTAATACGCTGGGAAGCAGCATAATGCCAATGCCTATTGAGATTTGCTTCTGGTATTCAGTCAGCAGCAGCCAAAGAGCATTATTAGGTTTATCTGTCTGATCTTTATAAAGAGGAGTTTCTTTAGTAAAAAATCTAATGAAAAAAGTTATAATGGCAAGGCCGCCTCCTATAAAAAAAGGGATTCTCCAACCATAAGCAAGCATTTCTTTATCTGAAAGGTATGCAGAAAGCAGATAAATTGTAAAAGTTCCCATTATTATTCCCAAGGTTACAAATGAAATAAGTATACCACAGTGAACAGATCGATATCTTTTACCAGCATGTTCGGTGATAAATGTTAAAGCGCATGGGAGCTCAGCTCCAAAAGAAATCCCCTGTACAATTCTGAGCAGCATAAACATTAGAGCAGCATAAACACCGATTGAAGAGTATGTTGGTAAAAACCCCATAGAGGCAGTAGCTATAGACATAAGCAACATAACAATTACAAATGTTATTTTACGTCCATATTTATCTCCAATCATTCCAAAAATAACACCGCCTACAGGTCTTACAAAATAACCAATAGCAAATACTCCGAATGTTTCAATTAATGAAACATATTTATCAGCATCAGGAAAAAAAAGCTGGCTTATATAGCCTGCAAGCATAGCATAAATAATAAAATCAAAATATTCCAGTCCTGCACCGAATGAGCTTAGAAATGTAGTTCTTTTAGAGTTCATAATTTATATAGTTTTATGCAAAATCAATTTAAAAATTTAAGTTTTAAGTAGTTAAGTCATTGATTATATATTAAAAGCCATGAGATGTGTACTGATATTTCCTCTGTCTTTTAAATTAAGCATAAATGCTAATTTTTTAGTATTTATTACTTATAATGAAAATGCATAATTTAGTATAAAGAATAATATATGCTATTACAATAAAACAAAAAAAGTTTAAAATAATAATATTAATAAACTTTGGATCAGTAGAAAATAAATAAAGGAGAAAGGAAAATGTTTGGAATAGGAGGATGGGAACTAATTTTAATTTTTGCAGTAATTCTATTGTTGTTCGGAGCTAAAAGATTACCTGAAATAGCCAGATCTTTAGGTAAGGCAGCCAATGAATTCAAAAAGAGTAAAAATGAAATTATGAATTACACTAAAGAAGCTGAACCTGTTGAAAATGATGACGAACAGGATAAATAAAGATTTTTTTAATTATAAATGATTAAAAAGATAGATTTACATTAAAAAAATAACTGATAATAAACTGCTCATAAAGAGCAATTGTTTAAAACAATGTCTGATAATATTCCTTTTTTAGAGCATCTTGATGAATTAAGGTCTGCCTTTATAAAAATTGCGATAGCTTTAATAATAATATTTCCTTTTGGATATTACTACTCTGTACATATTATTGATTTTCTAAAAAGTATATCTTATTTCAGTTTAAACTCTCTCATTTACATTCAGCCATTAGAGCTACTCTTTACCCGCATTAAAATTGCCTTATTTGTCTCAATAATTATATCTTTTCCGTTTGTAGCTTATCAGATATGGAGTTTTATTACTCCGGCACTGCTGCACAGAGAAAAGAAAATTATAAAATTATTTTCTACAGTAAGCAGTCTGCTGTTTTTATTTGGGGGAAGTATCGGACTTTTTCTAGTATTTCCTGCAGTGATGAGGTTTGCTGTATTAATGGAGACAGCTCAAATTCGTCCAATGATCAGTGTAAACAGTTTTATCAGCCTGGCAATGATACTGATTTTTGGATTTGGTTTGGTTTTTCAGCTGCCTATTTTTGTTTTTGTGCTTACAGTTTCCGGATTAGTCAATATACAGACAGTTAAAAAATCCAGACCATTGATTGTTGTTATAATTTTAATTATGTCTGCTGTGTTGACTCCACCAGATATTATAAGTCAGGTAGCCATGGCTGTTCCGTCAATAATTTTATTTGAATTAAGCCTGCTTATTACCGATAAATTCAGAAAAAATAAAGTAAATTCTTAAGTCAATTTTATCTTTACTTTAAAATAAAGTCCAGTACTCTTTTAGGATGAAAAATCTGCATAGGGTTTATTTTTTCATCAAGAATTTTAGATATAAAGTTGACAGTTCTCGGGCTGCGGCAGATTTTCTTAAATAAATATTTTTTTAAAGGCGTTTTGGTTAATGCAAAATATGCTCCGCGATAAGGGTAATAAAATTTTCTTAATCTTTTTTTTATATGTCTTATGTATTCTTTAGATAGGTTATAGTTTGTATCAGATGAGATTAATCCATGAAGGCATGCCTCGCCTGCAATAATTCCAGAATCAAGAGCCTTTCCGATTCCTTCTCCGGTAAATGGATACGTTGATCCTAAAGTCTCTCCTGCAAATATAATATTTTTACTTTTTTTGAAAGCATTTATATTGCAAAGATTTGTCCTTAAGAATGCTCCTTGAGGTGGATCAATCCATTCTCCATGAACAAAGTATTTTGCATTTTTACGATTTATAAAATCCTTTAAGCAATGCTTGAATTTCATGGTTCTATCTTTGTTTATTTTTCCTCCGCAGCCAATGTTAAAAATACTGTTTCCCATAGGAAATAACCATATATATCCAGGATCAATTTCTTCACTAAAATAAACTTTTAAATTTGATATCTGCCAATTAACTTTATAATACCCTCTATAAGCTATAAGGTCAGGTTTATTTATTTTGTCAGTAAATATATGTGGTATTCCTTTGTCACTTTGACAACCTGTAGAAACAATTATATATCTGGCTGAAATAAATTTTGTTTTTTTAGATTTAGGATCACTTATTTCCAAGTCTGTGTAGTCTTTATGCTCTGTTGTTATGCCATTATATTTTCCAGTTATAAATTCAATTCCCAGGCGATTAGCTTCATCGTACAAAATTTTATCAAAATTTAATCTTCTTAAAGTAATTACTCTATTATTTAGAGTGAACTTAGTGTCTTTGTTTGTGTATAATTCGATTTTTTCAGATATGAACCCATGTTTTTCAATTTTATCCAGCAGGTTAAAATTCTTTAAAACTCTTAGGGTGTCTCCTGTTAACCCATCTCCGCATATTTTATCTCTTGGAAATTCTTTCTTATCTATTAGAAGAACGGAATAATTATGTTTTGCCATGGTAATAGCTGCAGCCAAACCTGCTGGCCCTGCACCTATAATTACTGTATCATATATTTTACTGTTCATAATATCCAAAATTTAAGTTATTAACACATTAAAAAAGCCGACTTAAATATAAGTCGGCTTAAAATTGATTTCAATATTTTTTATTAGCAATAAACAATATGCTAATTAGAAACCAGGCATTGGATGTACATCGATAAATGCTTTAACTTCTTTTGAAATTTTACTTAATTCTTCTTCATTATCTTTATGAGTTACAGCTCTATCTATCCATTTAGCAATATGATGCATATCATTTTCTTTCAAACCACGTGCTGTAACAGCAGGTGTACCAATTCTGATACCACTTGTTATAAATGGTTTTGCAGGATCAAACGGGATCATATTTTTGTTAACAGTAATACCAGCTTTTTCCAAAGCAATACCGGCAGCTTTACCAGTAATATTTTTAGGTCTTAAGTCAACAAGCATTAAGTGATTATCTGTTCCTCCAGATACAATCCTGAAACCAACATCAGCTAAATCCTGTGCAAGCTGTTTTGCGTTTTTAACAACTTGTGTCTGATATGTTTTAAAATTATCCTGTAAAGCTTCGTGAAAGCATACTGCTTTTGCAGCAATAATGTGCATCAAAGGACCGCCCTGAAGTCCAGGAAATACTTTTGAATTAACTGCTTTCAAATGTTCTTTTTTACATAAAATTAATCCACCTCTTGGGCCTCTTAAAGATTTATGTGTTGTAGTTGTAACAATGTCACAGTAAGGAACTGGACTTGGATGTAATCCTGCAGCAACTAAACCGGCAATATGAGCCATATCTACAAACAGTTTTGCATCAACTTTATCAGCAATTTCGCGTAATCTCTTGAAATCAATAATTCTTGGATATGCACTTGCACCTGCAAGTAGCATTTTAGGTTTGCATTCAAGAGCTATTCTTTCTAATTCATCATAGTCAATTGTTTCTGTTTCTTTAGAAACACCATAAGGAACTATGTTGTAAAGCATTCCGCTGAAGTTTAATGGATGACCATGTGTTAAATGACCACCATGGTCAAGGCTCATTGCCAAAACTGTGTCTCCAGGTTGAACTAATGCAAAATAGGCGGCCATATTTGCCTGACTACCTGAATGTGGTTGAACATTGGCAGCTTCAGCTCCAAAAAGTTCGCAAGCTCTATCAATTGCAGCCTGTTCAACTTTATCTACTATCTGGCAACCGCTGTAATAACGTTTTCCAGGATAACCTTCAGCATATTTATTTGTAAGAATGCTACCTTGTGCAGCTTGAACAGCTCTGCTGCAAAAGTTTTCAGAAGCTATCAATTCAAGTCCATCAGTTTGTCTTTCTTCTTCTTCGTCAAGATATTCAGCCAATTCAGGATCAGTAGTTCTTATTGTTGCTATCTCATCATATGAATTTTCTTCAATCTTTTCAAGCCTTCTGATATGACGTTCTTCATAGCTGAATGGAGTATTTAACCAAACTTTAGTAATTTTTAATGCTTTTTCAATATCAATAAATTCTGCAGGAAGAACTAATACATTAGATGCATTATGTTCTCTACTATGTATTGCAGACGTTTCGTTAAATGCTGAAACAGCTCTTACATAATTAAATCTGTTAGCATTAATTGCCATTCCAGCTCCGCTTCTGCAAATCAAAATACCACATGATGCTTTACCGATAGAAATAAGATGAGCAAGTTTTGATGCATAGTCAGAGTAATCATCCTTTGGATCTAGTGAAGTAGGTCCTAGGTCAACTATTTTAATACCGGAATTTTTCAACTCTTTAACAATAAAATCCTTCATCTCCAGGCCGGCATGGTCAGTAGCAATTAGTACTTCATTGTTTTTACCGAACCAATCTTCGATTTTTTTCATAGTGTTTTTCCTTATTTTATATTAAAAGATCAACAAACTTATACAATATATTTACACTGTATTTAATATTTATTTATATTTCAATTTATCAATATGTTTTATCAAATTATCCAGTGGTTTTTTCATATTTTGAAAGCACTTTTGATAAATATCCAAATTTCCCCCATATGGATCGTAAATATCTTCATGTAGATTGTTAAATTCATTTAAAAGAAATATTCGTGAACACTCATATTCTGGAAATAACATTTTAATAGAATTTTTGTGTGCTTTTGACATAACGATTATGATATCTGCCCAGTTTATTAAAATTATAGATAGGGTCTGACTACTGTGTGAGTTTATATCAATATCAAAATCTGACATTACTTTCACGGCCGCTAAAGAAGGAGGCATTCCGCTTGCAGCATTAATTCCGGCAGACTGAATTAAAATATTATTACGACTATTTAATTTACACAAATGTTTAAAATAACCTTCAGCCATTGGGCTTCGGCAGATATTGCCTGTACATACAAAAATTATATTCATCTCAACTCACTTATAAAATATTATTTTATTTATTACTTGATGGTATGTTAGGTTTATATTCCTTTATCATACACGCAAAAACTATGGATAGAACTGCGATTCCAGCTCCCATGTAGAAAGGGATTGTGTAATCGTACATCCAAAGTATTCCTCCTAAAAACGGGAAGAATATGGCACAGATATGATTGATGGTAAAACCAACTGCCATTGAAGGAGCAATATCAGCTTTATCTGCATTTTTTTGAAAATAAGTTCTTACTCCAATGTTTATATTGAACAGTATATTATCTAAAATATATAGACCGCTTGCAATCCATGGATTATCAAATACTGCGTATGAAATAAAAATTAAAAGCAGCAGTATATATCCTAATACTAATACTTTTCTTTCACCGTTTATCTTAATTCTTTTACCTATGAATGGAGCCGCATAGATATTTACGACATTATTGATGATAAATAAAATGGTGATTAACTCAACTGAAAATTTATAATGTTTTACAAGAAGAAAAACAGCGAACACAACAAATATCTGCCTTCTGGCGCCAGCAAGAAAATTAAGGACATAAAATAACCAGTATTTTCTTTTAAATATCATCTTTTTGTGCTGCATATGTGACGCATTATTTTGGGCTTTACATTTTAGAGAAAATCCGGCAAGTATTATTACTATTACACCAATTATAAAAAACATGATTTTCATGCTTAAGTAACTGGCGGCAATTAGAATAGCTATACCAACAATAATATTAGTCGCCGCTGATAAACTGTTAAGCCCCCCAAGTATCGAAGGTGTATCTGCTTTGTCGAAATTTTGTAAAACAAGCGACTGCCTTGTCGTTTCAAAATAGTGAAACCCCACAGACATGATCAATGTTGTAATTATAAGACCGGTATGGGTCGGCCAAAAACCTGTCATAGCCACACCTATCCCTAATACAATTGCCGACAGTGAAATAATTTTATATTCGCTTAAAATTATAGTTAAGAAAATTACCAGCATGGATAAAAAACCTGGGATTTCTCTTACTGACTGCATTATCCCTATCCAGAAACCACCTATACCTACATTATCAACTGCAAAATTATTAATTAATGTTCTCCAACCTTGGAACCCTATTGCCATTGCAACAGTTAGTAATATTATAAATAAAAAAGTATGATCTTCTTTTAAGCGTTTTATAATCATAAATTACACTTTATTTAATTTTTTATATATTAGAGAGTATTGTAGACATCGTAATAGAAAGCAATACTGTATATTATGATAATATAACTGACTGGTAATACTTTTATACATTTGAATGTAAATACAATAGTATGTATTGCCTATTTTCTTAAACAATTTTAACCTAAAATACCCTTAGGATATATAGATATGCTTAAATTTATTGGAGGAATATTAATTGTAATAGGTACCTGTATCGGAGCCGGTCTGCTTGCCCTGCCTGTAAGTACATCTACAACAGGTTTTCTATACTCTATTATTGTATTAATCGGTAGCTGGATTGTCATGTCATTCGGAGCTTTTTTTATACTTGAAGTTACTCAATGGCTGCCTCCCGGGGCAAATTTGATTTCAATTGCCAAATCAACTCTCGGGAAAAAAGGAGAAATTGCTGCCTGGTTTTTATATCTGCTTTTATGCTATTCATTACTCTGCGCGTATATTGCTGGAGGAAGCGATATCTTTCATTCTTTTTCTGCTAAATTAGATACTCCGGCCGGGCAGTCAGTTACAGCAGTATTATTTGTCTTAGTATTGGGCTTTGTTGTATATAAAGGCATAAGAGATTTAGATATAGTTAATAGGTTTTTAATGATAATTAAATTTACGGCTTTTTTTGTTCTTATCTTTTTAATATTTCCGCATATTAAAATACCAAACTTACTATCCGGAAATTTTCGCTATATTTTGTCAGCAGTAACTGTAGCAGTAACCTCCTTTGGGTTTGCAATAGTAATACCAAGTTTGTTAGATTATTTTAACGGCAATGTCAAAGTAGTAAGAAGAATAATTTTCTGCGGTACACTAATTCCTTTAATTTGTTATATTTTGTGGAATTTTGTGATTATGGGAGCATTGCCTAGAACTGGTAATAATGGACTCATTCATATTTTGCAAACTGGAAATGCCGGAAGCGGTTTAGTTGCAAGTCTGAAGGATACTTTATATTTAAACTCAATTACAGATGTGGGAAATGTTTTTGCTGCTGTCTGTATGCTGACTTCATTTTTAGGTGTTTCTTTGGCTCTTTCTGATTTTATTGCAGATGGGTTTCAAATTAAAAAAAACAGAAAAGGTAAAATTAAAATTTGCGCTCTCACATTTATACCTCCCCTAGCAATAGTAATTTTTTATCCTCAAATTTTTATTGTTGCTTTATCATATGCGGGAATAGTTGTGATTATGCTTCTGGTTTTACTGCCGGTTATAATGGTTTGGAGTGGAAGGTATAAAAGAAAAATATCAGATGGTTATAAAGTTTTCGGAGGCAAATACTCTCTTGTCGTTGTTGCCTGTATTGCTGTAATTATATTGATAATAGGGATATTGGAAAATCTAAAAATTATACCATAAATTCTCAGAGCTGGATAAAAAGTGCTATTTGAACATAATAGCACTTTTTATAAAACCTTATTTAAACTATATTACAGTTCTTTTGAAATGCCATTTGGGTAACCGCGATATTCAATACCGTAAACCTTGTTTAAATATCCTAAAAAACCTTTGTTGTTTTTACCCAGTCTTTTGGTCAGGCTTGTCCAGTTGACCTTAAAATCTTTGTCTACCGTTATATTTTCTGCTGACCATGCTGACTCAGCCAATCCGGTCATTTTAGGTAGAGCCATATAAAACAGATGCCTCTCTGTAGGGATATTCTCACTCCATAGTGTCCCTTCAACCCCTAGTATATTTTTTTGTTTATCTTCTGATAAACCTTTTAGGACTTTTGATGCGTTTGCTGAAGAAACTAATGCAGAGTTTGTATCAAGGTATTTACCGGCCCAGTAGTAACCAGGCTCCCAAATATCAGGCGAATATGTTAAATCAAAATAAGTATTATCTGCAAAAGCCAATACTGTTGGATAATCATTATTGGCCAGTGTCTGAGCCTGTGCTATACCGTCTTTTGAAGGATTCCATACCAAGACATGAGCAGTATCTTTTGCAGGAGTTGCTTCTGTCTTGTTTATATCTCCATTATCATACTGTACAAACTGTTGCCATCCTGAAAGAACAACTGGATTGTTTTTCTTTAACAGATTAAAGAAGTAGATTGACTTGCTTAAAGCTGATTTATCTTTCCATACACCTACAGCAGATAAATCATTTGTCCATGCCTGAGCCGATACTTCATCGCCTCCTACACTGACTTCATTAGGAGTATGATACAATGTTGTCTGTTTGTTAAAAAGCTTTGCTGTGGTGCGGATAATTTTATCCATAGTTTTTGTAAATATTTTTCCTTGTTTATTACTTGCAGTATAGAGGCATACAGGTATTACATCATCAAAATATCCTTGTTCACTTACATATTTGCTTTTATCATCATTGTTTATGAAGACTTTAGGTTTTGAATAAACTAAAGCTCTTGCATGACCGGGAAGATCTATTTCCGGTATGATGGTTATTTCTCTTTCATTCGCATATTTAATAAGCTTTTTGATTTCGGATTTTTTATATATTCCTTTATATAAAGTCTGAGGTTGGGCATATTCAGGCTTTATAAGAGTAGAGGATGGTAAAAATTCATTATAGTTTGTAATATCAAGATTCGCCTGAATCATCATAGCAGGTGTGAGATATGAATCTTTTGCCATACCTCTGAATGAACCATTTTTTAAAAAATTCATGCCTGGTAATTCTAATCTCCATCCTTCATCGTCAGCGAAGTGAATATGAAGTGAGTTCAATTTTTGAGAAGCCATGACATTAATTAGTCTTTTAAGTGTTTTTATACTATGAAAATGTCTTGATACATCAATCAATACGCCACGATATTTAAAACGCGGATAGTCTGTTATTGTAAGTCCGGGCAGTTTACCGTTTGTAGTATTCCATAAATTGCGCAAAGTCTGATATCCATAAAAGAAACCAGCAGAATTAAAAGATTCTATTGTAGCTGTATTATTATCAATTATCAGCCTATACCCTTCAGGATTGTTCTTGATAATGTTATTATTATTAAGTTTTTTTAAAATAAAACCTGATTGAATATTCTTCTTCATTTCTTTCATATGTCTTGATTTAAGTTTCAAGTCGCTCTTTAAAGCAGTTTTAAGTTGTTTAATCGTGCTTTTTGTTAGTTTTTTAGAGCATTCAGAGTAAATATTAATTGATTTAAATTTCTTAAGATCAAAGCCAGTGTTAGTTTTTTCTATTGAAACAGGGGTAGGCACAATACTATAGTTATCAGCCAAAGTTGTATTATTATTAGATCTTTTAATATAGTTGTTCAGCCGGATTTTGATTTGTTCTGAAATTTTGATTTGATCGTATCCGTCAATTTTGTAATTTATAGGTGTTGATGAAAGATTTATGACTTTAGGTTTGCAGGTACTGGCATTGGATGAATAATATAACAAAAACAGAGTTTGAGGAAGAGAGCTGTAATTACCTTGTGACCACTGATTACTGTTTGCCAGTGTAATTATATATTTTTCTCCTTTTTTAAGTTCAAAAGTTTTAGAAGGTTTAAATACACTTGTATAACCTGCACTTAGGCTTCTACCTGATTTGCTATAAAAATATTTAAGATCTTCCGTTGTTTTAGAATCAGAAAGGTTTGAAATAGACATTTTTAAATTCGGATTCAACTCATTTTTAATATTTAAAAGCTGACTGAATTTTCTAGGCATGTAGAAACCGAATTTCCAGTTTTTAATATTTGCTTTTTTAACAGTGAAGATAATTTCCAAAGTATAATTTTTGCCAATTGCATCCAGGTTTTTTGTTGAAATGCTGTCAATTTCCGCTTCTGGAATTACGCCGGCTGATAAAATAGTGCTGCTGAGAAAAACAGTTAATATAGCAAAAAATAATCTTTTTATTAACATACAAAGATTCTCCTCAAGTTAGATGTTTTTATATACAAAAAAATAATTATTTTCTATTTATTATCTGCTGGATCTAAAAGTTTCTCTGATTGTTACTTTCTCGCGTCCTTTTTCATCAAGAAGTTCCAGGCTTCCCATTGTTCCGCTCAGCATCCAGTTGGATGGATATGATATTTCAACGCCCAGCCTAGTGTCTGTATATTTTTTTGTTGTCACAAGATTTTTATTATTTTTAGCATTATATTTATTTTGAAATTTGCTTTTGAAAATATTGAAAAATGTAGTCCCTATAGGTTCATTATTTGCAAGTATTTCTATTTTATATTTTCCGACAGTCCAATATCCGCTATCGTTAACAGGTATTGCAAAAGCTCCATCATCTGAAGCTAAAGGAGGAATTAGAAATTTTTTGCCTAATTCATTCCATGAATTATTAAACCAAATAGACCATATTGCAGTAATATCATCGGTAGCAGGTACATCATTATACTTAAAATATATATAAATTGTTTTGGTGTCAGAGGGGAACTCTTTTAAACCATCTAAAGGCATATTACTATCATTGCCGTCATTATCAGTCAGGCGAATATTTGTAATAGAAGGTTTTGATAAAGATATTGAATTAACAATATCTCCCATGATTCTGTCAAAACTATAATCTTTAGCATAAAGACTGCAAGGTGAAATGATAGGAATAGTTAAAACTGTAAGTATAAGAAAAAGCTGTTTTTTCATAAAAAATATCCTGGTTAAAAAGTAATAATTGTGTACGATAATTATTTAGTAACAATTATGAAGGATTTAAATGAAAATTTAATAGCTGAATTGAAAAAAAACTGCTAATTCTCTATATAAAGTAATTTAATTACGATAATATATATACTAACAGCTAATTCAAAGATTTAAACAAAAGGTCATTGATGCAGTAACTTCCAAATTCTGTAAAACTCTGTAACTCCCCATGCCTGAGCATCACAGCCTTTTTCTCTATGCGGGAAATTGCCGTCAAGTATTTCCGGTAAATGTTCTATACAGCCTGATTCAAATAACTGACTTGAAGAAGACAGTACACTTATAGCGTGCTCTTTTCCCTGAGGACCATAAATTTTCATATATGCTTCGCAATATGATGGGAAAGGCCATGTCCAAGCAGTTCCATTATGATATGCCGGCTTTCTTGTTACATTCTCAACTCCGGTATATTCTCCAAAATATGGATTATCGGGATCATTAAGCAGTTTTCCATTGTCAGTAATCGACATTTTATATATAGTTTTTCTGTCAGCAAGGCTTCTTATTGCACCGGGTATTATTAACTCATAACATATTTCAAGTATTGATGCTCCGAGTTCTAAATCATCAATGACATCTAAAGTTAATGCAAATAACTGATTAGGCCTGATATGATCATCAGCTTTTGATTCTGAGGCTGGTTTAAATCTACTGCAATGAAGACAGTCAGACAGATAACGTCTACCGGTTTTAAAACCGTTTTCATCCAGTTCATCAAAGATAAAATACTCCTTAATTGATTTTTTCACTTTATTCGCCAGTCTTTTCCATTTATTATTATTATCTGTTTCTGAGAGAAAGAGCAAGGAATAAAACCATAAAGCCTGGATCTCTATAGGATATCCTGTTCTCGGTGTGCCGGCAGGATAATTTGTATCCATCCATGTAAAATGTGATGGACTGAAGACGAGTTTACTTTTTTTATCTACTTTTATACCGTTAGGCGTTCCGGCAATATATCCTTCTGCCAATAATATAAGAGAGTCGAGAAGAGTTTTACTTCCATAAACTTTTTCTTTTAAAATGTTATTATTTCCCACTTTCAGGCAATAATCTTTACATGCCGTGAAAAGCCATAATTGCGCATCAGATGTATCTCTGTTGCCTACAGTTTTACCATGTATGATATTTGGAAGAGTACCGTTCTCAATGTACTTTGCAAATTGAAAAATAATATCTTTAACATCTTTTAGTTTATTGGCAGTTATTAAGCCTCTTACGCATATTAAAGTATCTCTACCCCAGTCAAGGAACCACGGATATCCAGCAATTACAGTTTTTAGATTATCTCTTTTGACGATGAAGTCTTCTATACTTTTTAACAGAACTTTTTCTATAGAGCAATCAGCGAGTGTAAGTAAACATTTTAAATTAATATTGTTTTTATAGTTATGTATATCATTTTTATTGTCAGTGATTGCCAGAGCTGTAATGTCGGCATGCTCTCCACCTATTAAATCAATATTAAAATAGCCTGGACTAAACAAGTCACCTGTGCTGTCCATGCCTCTTTCATCATCTATCTTATGGTAAATTGAATACTTATATTCAGATTCTACACCGAAAATTCCTTTTGTGCTCCTGAGTGAAAGTGTCCTATCTTTTGATGGAGAAAAATTAAAACCTTTTTCAAAACCTACTACGGATTCTTCCCATTGCTTTTTTAAATCGTCATTTAATTTTGTTTCTTCATGAAAACTTCGATCTTCAATATCAGGTCTTAATATTAAATGAATATCCTTTGAATCAGATAAAAAGCTTTCCTTACCATCAGCTTTATGACGCAGAATGCTTATTCTTATTAAATTTTCTCCATTATGCATTAATATACTGATACTTATATCTATATATAAACCGTTTCCAATAGGAACATGAAAGTTCCATGTTCCGCCGCCGTCAATATTAATATAAAAACTGGTTAAATTGTTAATTTTTAATTCAGTAGATCTCCCCTGATAAAGAACCCAGGCTCTGCATCTGGTAAACATAACATGTCTATCAACTGGCACTTTTGGATCTAGATTCGCAGCTAACAATGCATTATATTTACTGTTTATTTCTCCCCATGCTACATTTGCATGGGTCATGCCACCTCTTTTGTTGGTGTTTAGAAAAACACTGTTATTGTTAATGATTTCAGGATGAGTAAAATTTGTTTTAATATAATTAATATCTTTTGCCAAGTATAATAGTTCAGATTTACTTTTCTGACATTTATTAGAAGTAAAAACAGATATTTTAATGTTCAATGTCTTATGTTCATCCAAATTCATTTTAGGTGGGATAATTAGAACAGAATATTCTCCATTTGAGCAGGTTAAACCATCTGTATGTACTATTACCTGTTTATTTTTTAATAGCGAAATTCTGAATCTATAAGGAGATGTTACCATCAGAATATGATTGAAAGGAACTATTACTTTCCGTTTTAAATCTACAGGCCATTTCCATTTTATAACAGGTATTGGAGTATTGGGAGGATAAAGATTTTTGATAAAATCAAACGGGTTCTCTAGAAGACGTTTTTCAATGTTTTCAGTATCAATACCTGAAATAATATTTGTTCCATTTTTCCATGATAAAACGCTTAAGGCACATGCCTTAGCTCTTTGTCTGACTATCTTATCAGGTCTTAAGATATTTTTAATTTCATTTTCATGTATTAATACTAAATCAGACAGTTTAGGTGACAGGCAAAGAGCCTGGCCTGGAAACAGTTTTAATATATGTGTAGTAGGGCTTAGTGCTATTTTTTTATCAGAAATCAGGTCATATACTGGCTCTCTGCTGTAATCAGACAGATCAAGTGATTTGTAATCAAGCTCTGTAGATTTTTTATAATCAAGATTAATTAGAATTAATAATTGTTCAAGATTGTTTTCATTTGAACGCTGAATTGCTAAGATGTTTTCATTTATCGTATTTAAAAACTTTATTTTAGCTCCTCGGTAAAAACTTTGATGTGCAATGAGAATTGTATTTAGCCTGGCAATATGTTTTATCTGATTGACTTTACTTCCCCAGTTTAATGCACTTGCTTCATGTACATCAATTTTTTCCTGAGCATACCATTCGACCCCATTAGTAAACCCGAAGCTTCCGTTATCTGACAACAGTGCGCATAAACTAGTTCTCATTTTAGCATAAGCAATGGAAGTTGATGCAAGTCTTTCATTGTCATGTGTTTCTGCATAATTAACCATTAGCCCATCTTCAAGACTTATTTTGTGAGATGTGGCGATATAAGATTCAATTTGTGGTTTTGAATAATTTTGAAAAAGCTCTGAATATGCCCAGTTCATATTAGCTCTGTTGAGTAAATCAACAGTAATTTTAGGATCTCCACCAAGTCCTTCAAGCAAAAAAATTGTGCTGCAGTACTGTGATTTGACTTTTGAAATAATATATTCCCAGGCTTCAAATGGGATCATATAACCTGCGTCGCATCTAAATCCATCTACTCCTCTAGATGTCCAGGTCAAAAACATATCGGCTAAGTATTCCCACAAATGGGGATGTGTATGATCAAGTTCTGTAAGATCACCCCAGGTTACACCCCATGCGCCTGGAGAAATAATAGTTCCGTCATCTTCTCTGAGTAGCCATTCAGGGTGTTCTTCATGCAGCTTTGCTGCCCAGCCTGTATGATTAATAGCTACATCAATAATGACTTTTGCATCTCTCCTATGTATTTCATCAACCAGTTCTTCAAATTGCTCCAATGGAGTAGCTTTTTTATCAAATTCTGCCAAAGAAGGATCAATATTCGTAAAATCAAGAGAAGCATACGGACTTCCGTAACGCCCCATTCTGGCATAAACAGTAGGAGTTGGATTAACGGGAAGCAAGTGTATAATTCTGCAGTTAAGCTCTCCTATTATAAAATCAAGTTCTTTTATCAGATCTCTAAAAGTTCCTGAAGGTGGTATTATTGTAAAACCTTCATGGTCAAACTTATTCATATCTTCATTTGTTAAACCTTCTACAGGTTTTGAATGAAGATAATTTTTATTTGTACCGAACTGTCTTGTAAATGCACAGTATATACTGTTGGCACAACAGAACTGAGCTGGTTCAACATTGATATTTACATTGTCGTGTCCTGGCCAGGTTGGCTCAAGTTCTCCATCTAATAAAATAAAAGTCATAGCGCCAAAATGTCCAACCTCAAGCAGTGACAGAGAAATTGAATACTCTGTATCTGAAATTTTAATTAATGGAATATCATGCCAGTCCTGTCCGCTTATTGAAAGTTTTGAATGTACGTGTTTAACGATTTCTTTTCTTCTGGTTTTAGCTCTGCCTAAATTTGTCCTTAAAAATGCTTTGCCCTTTGCTGCTTTTGAAAGCTTAAGAAAAAATTGAATTGTATCTCCTCTAAAATATAATCTGCTAGTTCCAACATCAGGAATCTGGGTTAGGTTTACCATGAAAACCTCTTAAATTATTACAGTTTATAACTCTTGTCGTTGATTATTTTATCATATAAATTTAGAATTATCAGGCAGTCGGATACCAAAGGACAGTATTTATGATTTTTATCACCTTTACTGAATCTATTGTCACGATAACCATAGTTAAAATTTTATTGATAATTTCATCTATACTTTTTAAATCATTCTTCAGAATTATTTAATTAATTGTCCAATCATATAAAATGTCTAAATTAAACTGTTTCGAATAATAATAATTTAGCAAATGATTTTATTTACACTGAAGTCAAGCAGGAAGATTATATATACAAAAGTGCTATATGTTTTGTAATTATAGAAATACGCATTTAAATTACATACTTTTATAAATAATTTTAAGATCAATCGGTTTATTATATTTAATTTAAGGTGATTAATATGAGAGATACTTTTTTACCGTTCTGCAAACCGGCTATTACTGAAGACGATGCACAGGCTGTACATGATGTTTTACTTTCAAGCTGGATCACAACAGGACCATGGTGCGCAGAGTTTGAAGATAATTTTTGCAAATATACTGGTGCTAAATATGCTGTGGGGTTGACATCTGCTACTGCAGGAATGCATTTACTAATGAAAGCACTTGAAATAGGCCCTGGAGATGAGATTATTACACCTTCGCTAACCTGGGTTTCTACAATTAATATGATAACATTAGCCGGTGCAACACCTGTATTTGCCGATATTGATCGTGATACTTTAATGATTACTGCAGATACCGTTAGAAAATGTATTACGCCTAAAACAAAACTAATTATTCCTGTTCATTATGCTGGTTCATCTGCTGATTTAGATTCAATAAATGAGCTTGCCGACAAGCATAATATTACAGTAGTGGAAGATGCTGCGCATGCCTTGGGGACTTTTTATAAAGGAAGACATATAGGAGGGGGGCAGAATACGGCTATTTACTCCTTGCATCCGATTAAGAATATTACAACAGGTGAAGGAGGCATGTTCACTAGCAATGATCCTGAACTAATTGAAAAAATTAAACGGTTGAAATTTCATGGTCTAGGAGTAGACGCATTTGACCGTAAAACTCAGGGAAGAGCACCGCAGGCTCAAGTAGTTGAGCCAGGATTTAAATATAATATGACGGATATTTCAGCCGTTTTAGGCGTTAAGCAGTTAGCTAAAATTAATGAGCTAAATGCAGAACGCACCAGAATAGCTATGATGTACAGAGCAAAATTAAAAAATATTGATGGCATTTCTCTATTGAAAGATCCTGATTATGATTTTGTTCATGCCTGGAATTTGTTTATCATCAGAGTAGTATCTGATAAAATTTCAAGAAATAAGTTTATGGAGGAATTGAAAAAGTTAAATATCGGCACCGGGTTACATTTTCTTGCAGCTCATGTTCAGAAATATTACCTGGAAACAATTCGTGTTGAACCTGGTTCATTGGTAAATACAGAGTGGAATTCTGATAGAATGTGTTCTATACCATTGTTCCCTGGAATGACCGAGGCTGATGTTGATGACGTAGTTGAAGCTATTAAAAATGTTTTATCAAAAGCATAGATTAGCAGTAATTATTAATTTTTTAACGAAGTAGAAAATATTAGCTGAGACTTAAAAAATCAGATAATATAATATTACATCAAATTGTATGCAGAGTTATATATAGTATTAATAACTCTGCATTTTTGTTTATATATTCTAACCACGAGCGAGGAAAATACTATTGAATCTATTACCTCTTTCGAAATCAACAGCTTTTGTTATGAGTAGCTCACAGAGTTCATATAAAGATATATTTTTGCTATTTTGAATTATAATATTGTCTGAAACTTATCAATCATATACAATTATAATCAGATTAGGAGAAGTTGAAAATATCTCTGAGGAGAATATCTATAATGGCAACTGACAGTAAGAAATTAAAATGTTATATAGTTTCTTTACTAATGGTGATTATTGGTTTATCAATGCTGTTGTGTCCTGATTTATGGTATACTCCCAAAAGTGAAATAGATAAACAGACATTTACAAAGTTTGCGCAAATAATATTTTACTGCTTAATTCATAAACAGTTGGGATTATATATTCTCGGTTTTCTTCTAATGTTTTTTGGAATCTTTACAGCAAATAAAACGAGAAGAAAGATAAATAATATTATCAAAAACAAATCTGCAAAATTTAAATAAGCTTTATAATATATAAGTTCTGATAATCTGCTCAGTTATATTAGTAATATATTTGGCTCCGTTTTTGATTGATCTATCTAATGTTACAGGGCCTGGACATATGGAGAAGATTGATTTAATACCTATGTCATATAAGTTGTCAACATTATCTCCCACTCCTCCTGCAATGGCAATGCAGGGTATATTTTTATTTTTTGCCATTTTTGCAACACCAGCAGGGGCTTTTCCATAAATAGTTTGATTATCAATTTGACCTTCTGCAGTAATTACCAAGTTAGCATTTTGAAGTCTACCAGAGAAATTCAATAGCTCTAAAACTACTTCAATTCCTGGTCTGAGACTGGCATTAAACATACCTACTAAACCACCGCCTATTCCGCCTGCGGCACCACCCCCTGGAAATTTTGTAATATCTATATCCCTCTGTTTCTTTATTACATTTGCAAAGTTGGTTAAACCTCTGTCTAGAAATGCAATCTGATCCTTTGTAGCACCCTTCTGGGGACCGTAGATATGAGCTGCACCGTTAGGTCCTATTAATGGATTGTCAACATCACAGATAATATCAATTTTTATATTTTTTACATTTCCGTTAAGATTTGAAAAATCTATATAATCTATACTGTTAAGAGAATTTCCGATTGGTGAAAGTCTGTTTCTGTTTTTATCATAAAATTCGATTCCAAGGGCATTTGCCAGTCCCATTCCACCATCATTTGTAGCGCTGCCTCCGATACCGATGTATATATGTTCAGCTCCGAGTTTAATAGCTTTTTTTATTAACTCACCAGTCCCGAAAGAAGTTGTCTGAGTCACATCACGTTCACTGTTTTTAAGAAGAGCTAAGCCTGATGCCTTTGCCATTTCAATTACAGCAATATGCTTACTTTCAGAATAAAAAAATTCAGAATTAATTTTTTTGAAACGGGGCCCTGTTACACAAGTATTAATAATTTTTCCATTTAGGGGGTCAAGCAGTACGTCTATCAGGCCGTCTCCTCCGTCTGCTACAGGTATTTTTTCTGTTACAGAGTCAGGGAGTATTTTTTTTATCCCTGATTCAATTGCATCAGCAACTTCAGGTGAAGAAAGGCAATCTTTAAAAGCATTTGGAGCTATAATTATTTTCATGACTATAACATCTTTAAATTAAGGTATTAAGATAATATAAATAATAATATACATAATTTCCGAAATAAATCTTATTCAGTTTAAAAATATTGTAATATCCATTTTTTGATTATAAAATTGATTAGAGTAAAAGCTTCATATTATTTTATACTTACATATTAAAATAGAAAAATTTAATCAATGGGGAAAAATAAATTAGTTAAACTGTTTTTTATAAATGGCTTATTAGCTTCCACTCTGCTGTTTAACGGATGTCTTATTGCTTTAGGAGTTGTTGGTACAGTCTGGTACTTAAGCAGCTTACATGGAACACTGTATTACCCTGTTAATAAAGTGGAACCGGCAACAAAAGAGGCAATGGGAGAACTGCATATTGCCTCTTACAGTTCAAAGTTCTCAGGTACAGGTGAGGAGTGTAAAATCACAGGGAAAACAACAACCGGGGATGAAGTTAATATTACTCTTACTATAAAAGGAGTAAATGAAACTGGAATTTCAATTAAGATAGGGAGGTTTGGAGATAAAGAATTAAGTAAACTCCTTCTAAAAGCAATAAAGAAGAAGCTTGAAAAAACATAAGTTTAGAATATTTCTCTGTTTCTATTTATTATAATTTTCAATCTTCAACCCAATCTTTAGTTTTGGAAGTGTAGTAAGTTTGTCCTTTATTATGCTGTCTTTTTCGCTTTTCTGAAAATTTTGAAATTCCGGAATAAAATTTATTAATAGTGGTAGAATATAAACGTAGTATTTCATAAAAGTAATAATTTATAGGCAAAAAAAAAAGCCAAAAAAATGGCGGGAGTG
>DASCNA010000202.1:0-10981 GCA_036011305.1 Victivallales bacterium | reverse complement strand
TTAATATTTAATATATTATTGAATGTATAGTAATATATTAAATATTAATTAAAAACAGTTAGTATAGGGGTATCATGAATAAGTTTATTGCTCTCGACCTTGGAAATGTATGCATTAATATAAAATTTGAAAACTGTCTTGAGGCATTGTCTGAATGTGACAGCTGTAAGCTTTCTGATATTAAGGATTTATATCTCAAACAGGAAATTGGTGTTATTGATACCAAAACTTTTTTGGATTCATTAGTGGCATTAACAGGATTTGAAAGAGAGAAGGTTATTAAATTGTTCTGTTCCATTATCGAAGAAGAAATTCCAGGCGTTTCTGATATAATGAATAAATTAACTGATAAAGGTTATAAAATAGCATTTTTATCTGATACATCTGAACTTCATTTAAATGAAAGCAGAAGGAAACTTTCGTTTGCACACTTGGTGATTGGTGGTGTTTACAGTTTTGAAGTAGGGCACCTTAAACCTGATGTTTCTATGTATAGGGAGTTTGAAAAGAAGTATGGTAAACCTGCTATGTATATAGATGATAAAGAAGTTAACTGCATAGGAGCTGAAAAAATTGGTTGGCCGGTGCATCGTTTTACTTCAGCTGATAAACTGAAGGCGGCAGTCGATAAGTTAATTAATTTAAAATGAATTCTAGCTGTTTTGTAAATATTATAAAAAAAGAATTTCATACAAATAGAACTTTTCTTTTTAAAAGTTCATTCATTAATAAATCAGCTAATGCTGATATTAATAATGAATTATTTGGAAATATAGACTTACTTCTATCCAAATCCAATATTATTAAAGATGATGGTTTAACCAAAGCCGGAGTAGTAGATTTTCATAATACCAAATTATTTATTAAAAAATATTCTGACAATAGACTGAGTTATAAACTTCGATATTTATTTCGTAAATCAAGGCCTTTGAGAACGTTGATAGCCTCGTGTGTATTAGAGAAAAACGGTATTCTGACACCTAAAACTCTTGCTGTATTAATTAATAAAACTTTTGGTTTTATTAATACTGCATATGTTCTTTCTGAGCCTGTAGAGAACATTGCTTCAAAAGATTTTTTTTCTAATATATTGAAAAATAAAAACAATACTGAGCTGTTCTTTGACAGAATAATTGATCTACTAGCAAAGATACATATATCTGGAATAGGGCATAAAGATTGTAAATTAAGTAATTTTTTCTTTATGCCAACTGATAAACTTGATTACAATATTGGTATATGGGACCTTGATGGTGCAGTATATTGTGCTAAATTATCTGTTTATTTAAGAATAAAAGATTTAGGAAGACTGATTGCAGCAATCATTGAGCTTTATATTCTGAACGATTATAAAATTGATAATGCGTTAATTATAAAAGAATTAACAAATAAATATAATGAAATATCGTGTTTTGAACTTGATAGGCATTTGGTTCAAAAGTGCGTAGATAAACATTTAACAAGAAAGGGGTTTATATAACTTTAAAATTTATTTTAAACCTAACCATGAAAGATAACATTTTTGGAAAGATTATTGTTGGTAACAAGGAAGATTTAAGAAAATCTTACGATGAGTTTTCAAATATTCCAATCGACTTAGAACTTCAGCATGAAGATATACTGGATTATTCTCATAAATATATGAATACTATAGCTGAATCTGTTGAAGTATCAGCACCAGGGACTTTTGACCGTAGAGAAGTTAGAAAAATAAAATTTGAACCAACTGATAAAAAAGGATGGTGGTTTAATAGGACTGACCTTGATCTGCCTCCAGTTCAAATATCACATAAAAATGCCTATGCTCTGCTTGAAAGCGGTGTAAATAATATTGTGATCAAAGGTAAAAATAATATAAATTATATGCGTTTGATAGAGCATATAATAGCATTGAAATTAGGTACGGATATAGATAATTTAATGATTTCTGTTGACTCAAACGATCCTCCGTTATTTGAAAAAGGTTCTATTGAACTTATTGAAGCACTGGAAGATGCTGAAAGAGTTGACACTCTTCATGAATGTAAATACTACACAGTAAAAAAATCAGTTTCGGCAATCTGGCCAAATGGAAGCTTTCTAATAGTTACACCTCCTGAAGATGATATTTATGCATTAAAAATTGACTGCGCAGTAAACTTTAACAACTGTCTTGCTCAACAGAGAATTAAATTTCCTGTTAATGACGACAATTTTAAACTGGGTGCAGAAGCAAGAACAAATGCATATATAAAACATGCATTCTTATGTAAAACTATTGGTAAATTTTTCTCTAAAACAAGAAATTTAGGATATAATAGTAAGAATGTAATTTTATATGGCAAAAACAGATATTTTAATACTCCTAATCTTATGTATAACGGTAAATCTCTGGAAGTGGTATGGCACAGAGCAATACTCGATCTACTTGCCGCATTTGCCTTAATTGATGAAGGTCGATTTGTCGGGCATATCATATCCTATAAGGCCGGGCATAGAGAAGATGTAGAGTTTATTAAAAAGCTTTATACTAATGATTTATTAGTAGAGGTAACAGACTAATTATTAGCGCTTAATTGCTAATGGTCAATTGAGTATTTTAAGATTGATAATAAATTATACTCAGAATAAAATTTTTGTTTCATTAATAATTAATCATTTACCATTAACAATTATATATTATGTGTACTGATAGAGAAAATTGGTATTTATGGCAGGACAAATCGCATAATCCTGCTATGAATATGGCAATAGATGAATCACTTCTTCAGATTGTTCATGAAAAGAACATTCCACTTCTTAGAATATATGACTGGGATAGAACAGCTATGTCAATCGGTTATGTTCAAAAGTATGAAGCTGTTATTAAAGAAGGATATGAACTTGTAAGAAGACCTACTGGTGGTGGTGTTGTTTTTCATGATGTTGACCTGACTTATACAGTAGTTATTCCAAAGGGTAACAAAATAGAACGTACCAATAGAGAAGAGAGCTATTACATTATTCATAAAGTAGTCATAGATGCTTTAGGTAAAATGGAAATGGAATCGAACCTTGTCGATAAAACAAATGCACCAAAAGACAGATCATCAATGCAGTGTTTTGTGGCTCCTGTAAAATTTGACGTATCTATTAAAAATTCTAAAACAGGTAAAGACAGCAAGGTAGCTGGCGCTGCACAGAGAAGAACAAAGCATGGAATTCTACACCAGGGAAGTATTGTCCTTGATGATATTAATAATATAAAACAACTTTTAATAAACAACTTAATTGATTCTTTTCGAGAAGAGTTGAATATTGAGTTTATTAACTTTATTCCTGATAACTCGCTTCTTAATGATGCTGAAAAACTTGCAGTTTCAAAATATGGAACTGATGTATGGAATAAGAAAAGGTAGATATCAAATGTCTATTTGATTTGCCTAAATAGTAATTTACATATAAATAGATTTATCTGTCAAAAGTAAAATCTATCAGTTGGTGGAGTTTTACAGTAGATACGCATATGCAGGTATCTGCTCCACCGTAATAGACTTTCACTTCACCATTTTTTTCGACAATAGCACCGCAGGCGAATACTACATTGCCAACATCTCCAATACGCTCGTAATCTGCTCTAGGAGAGAGAGCAGAATTTTCGCATCTTGCTACCACTTTAGCAGGGTTTTCAAGATCTAACATGACAGTGCCTATTTTATAAATTGGTCCTGCAGGCGTCATTTTTACTCCATGATAAATTTCAAGCCAGCCATGTTCAGTCTTTATTGGCGGAGCTGATGCGCCAATTCTGTAACTATCCCAGTAACCTGCACGTGGTCTCATAAGGAGTTCCGATTTTCCCCAGTCAACAAGATTTTTTGAGTAGGATATCCATATGGATCCCACTCCATGTCCAAGAGGGCGATCAAAACGAACATATTCACCATTTATTTTTTCAGGAAAAAGAATACCGTCTTTGTTGCCTGGTTCAGAAACAATAGCGATTCGTTTATAATTAACAAAATCATCAGTTTCTGCCAGGGCTATACGCGGTCCATATTTAGAATATGCAGTATATAACATATAATATGTCCCGTCTATTTCAGTTATTCTGGGGTCTTCTATTCCTCGATTTTCATACTTTGCAAATTCACCTGACTCAGCCGGCAGCATTACAGGCTGATCATCTACAGTAAATCTAAGTCCGTCACTGCTTCTGGCCAGAGCAATAAAAGAATGTCCCTGTTGTCCCTCTACTCTCAGCACTAAATAATAATCATCACCTTTTTTTATTGAAGCTCCATTAAAAACAGTATTAGCTCTAAATGGGATATCCTCGAGTGTTACAATCGGATTACCCTCAAACCGATATAAAATATCTCTTTCATAAGCAAATCCTCTACCCATTAGAACTCCCTTTTACTTTCTATGCAGTTTTCAATAATTTTACCAATTTTAATTGTTCCAATGCATATACAGCTATGCGCTGCACCATAATAAATTTTTAATGTGTCATCGTCTTCAAGTATTGCACCACAAGTATATATTAAATTATTTACATCTCCGATGCGTTCATGTAGTTCTCTGGGAGAAAGCAGTGGTATATTTGTCCTGGAAATAATTTTAGATGGAGTGTCCTTGTCAAGAATAGCAGCACCTATCCTGAATAATGGACCACTCACAGTATCTTTTATTCCGTAATAAATAAGCAGCCAATTTCTGTTTTTTATACGAAAAGGAGGAATCGCACACCCTATTCTGTGAAAATCCCAAAAACCGGGTCTGGGAGACATAAGCACTTTAGAATCTCCCCAGAAAATTAAATCATCGGAATAACTTATCCATATACGTCCTCCTGATTTAGGTCTTTCCAATCGTGCGTATCTACCTTTAATTTTTTCAGGGAACAATGCACCTGCTTTAGTATCAGGCTCTGAAATGTAATTTATATGAGTGACTTTTATAAAATCATTCGTTTTAGCAAGAGCCAGTCGAAATCCCAATGCACTGTTAACCATATAAACAATATAATAAGAACCTTCGAGAAAGGTAATTCTAGGATCCATTACACCGTAAGCGGCATAAGTTTTACCGTCAGGGATGTCATCTGAACTTAAGAATGGGGTCTTTTCAATATCAAAATGATAACCGTTATCACTTCTGCCAATGTAAATTGCCTGACGCCCTTTTTGATCTTCAATATCTAAAAGAAGCAAATATGTGTTTCCAAACTTTACCGCAGCTGAATTATATATGTCTCCGCATGAAGAAGGAATATCCTCAGTTGTAATAATAGGATTTCCTTCCCAGCGGTGAACAACATCTAACTGTTTTTTTCTTCTTCTCATAATATTTTTATCAAAGTATAATGCTCCAGTCAAAAGAGATTATATTTTGTTTTTTTGTTATGACAATTTAATTTTTATTATTAAGTTACATTTATTTGAGTTATTACGACAAATCAAAAAGACTCAAAATATAATCTACAGTAGTTGTAGCGACACAGGAAGTGTCATCTGATGCACCGTAGTATATATACAGTTCATCATTTTTTTCTACAATTCCATTGGAGAAAACTACATTTCCAAAAAAACCATTTATTTCATAATCTGATTCAGGCACCAGTAACGGCTTATCAAGCCTGTCAGTAACAATCCATGGCTTTTTCAAATCTAATAACATGGCAAACAGTGTATATCTGGAATTATCTCCTTTACTGTGATAGATACAAAGCCATCCTTTTGGAGTCTTTATAGGATAGCTTCCTCCTCCGATTTTCATTGACTCAAAGGAAGTGTTTCTTGGTCGTGCAATACATCTATGACCGCCCCAGTGAATAAGATCGGGTGATTCAGCATACCAGATAGAAGCTTTACCAAAACCACTGTTATTTGGTCTATGCAAAGCTGTGTACATTCCGTTTATTTTTTCTGGAAAAATCGCAACATCCTTATTCTCAGGAGGGAAAATAATGCCGAGTCTCTTATGAGTTTTGAAGTCTTCTGTAACGGAAAGCGCCGTAGACCAGCTGTCTCCTGACACAATAGTATAATTTATATAGTATTTACCATCAATAAACGTAACTCTTGCATCTTCTACACCATATTTTTCTTCTTCTCTACAAGGATATATAAAGGGTTTTTCATCAACTTTAAAATTTACACCATCTTTACTCCTTGCGATTCTTATATGACTTAGTGTTGTCAGATAATCAACGCCTTTGTAAACTACTCCTCTTGTATCTTTGAGTTTAACATCAGGATCAGATTCATCAAATTCCAAAATGTCAGGTATCCCATCTCCTTCAACAAATCTGTAGATAGGGACTCTTATCTTTCCTTCCTTGGGAATACAGTTTTCAGCAACTCTAACCAGTAATATAAACTCATCATTATACAAAGCCGCTGCAGGATTCAGTGCGCCAATAACGTTGTATCCTTCAAATGAAGGTTTTACATCTGATGGTTTAATTATGGGATTTTTACTAGATCTATTTAACATTATCTTTAGTTCCTCTTGTGTTAATAATTATCAGTCGCCAATGTAAACATGCTTTGATTTACATATTAACTCTCTGTCATATTTATGATAGATTTCTGATGTTGCCTTGGCGATCAGATCCCAGGATAATTTGTTTCTAACATATTTTAATGCATTTTTTGACATTTCAGAACGAAGATTATCATCTGTAAGCAGTTTTGAAATTTTGTCTATAAATTCATTATCATCTCTGGCTATTAGACCTGCATTTGACTCACCTATAACATTATTAAAGGCCTGTAAATTTGAAGCTACAACGGGTTTTCCTAAACTTAATGCATGAGCCATAATACCGCTCTGTGCTCCTAAAACATATGGAAGTGCAACTATATCTGCACCGCTTAATATATAATCAAATGTTTTTTGCGGAAACTTACCCCGAAATACTTCAATATGATCACTTACCGGAGATTTTTTTATTTTCATAAAAAGGGACTGTCGATATTCATTCAATTCGCTGACTCTGACTTTACTTGCAAGAACCAGACAGGCATCATTCTCCCTTTCAACAATAGATGGGAATAAATCAATTATCCTATGGAATCCCTTTGTTTCTCTAATATATCCTAAGAGTAAGACTACTTTTTTGCCTTCAAGACCAAGTTTTTTCTTTGCATCCTCGTAAGGAGTCATAGTTCTGATACCATGATCGACGTGATATATTTTAGAAGGATTAATACCATAGCAGTCTTTTAATATCTTTATATGTTCTTTTTCATGAACAATTATAATATCAAGTTCACGGCACATGGTTTGAAATACCATTTTTTTTCGGTAATCAAAAGTGTTTCTCACTGTATGAAGAGTTGCAGCTACAGTTATGTTTGAAAATTTCATTCTAAAAATCAGATCAAGGATAGCTATCCCATCCATATCACCATAAAGTCCAAACTCGTGCTGTATATGAACAATATCAGGAGTTATTTTTTTTACTATATCAAAGATCTTTTTTGACAACCCATTTTCACTAGGATCATAAGCAGGAATTACATGATCTCCTCCTGCTCCATACTGGCTGATTACGAAGATTTCATTTTCTGTTTTTTTCAGAGCTTCTGCAAGATATTGAGAATAAGAAGCTAATCCACATTCAATAGGAGGATAAGTTGATACCATAGCTATTCTCATAATAATCTCCTTTATTGTTTTCTTAAATTTAATTTGTTTTCTTTAATAAATTATCATTTCAATCTCTAATAAAGAAGGAAAGAGGGGGAAGAATAATTAATTAATAAAAGTGAATATAACTTTATTGATACTGAATACCAATATTATTTTGTTAGTTTGAACTCAATTTATGTAAAATATATGTAATCCATAGGTAGCAGCCTTCAATTATATTTTTTATTCGTAAGGTTTCATTATAAGATTTCTCTTTTTTTCTCTAAATCTTTTTGTATTTTTATTCCTGTTGCAGTTGCACATAACCCGCCAATACTTGTGCATCTCAGTTCTCTAGGAAGCATATTGCCAACTTCCCACATTGACTGTATAACCTCGTCAAGAGGTATTATCGGTTCAAACCCACATAAAATCATGTTGGCAGAAACGAGTGAGTTGGCTACGCCTGATGAGTTTCTATTTATACAGGGAATTTCTACAAGTCCGCCAATAGGATCGCATATAAGTCCTAACATATTCTGCATAGCAAGTCCTGCTGCGTTAAATCCCTGTTCGGTTGTTCCGTTTAAAAGTGTAACGGCGGCGGCGGCGGCCATGGAACTTGCTGCACCTATTTCTGCCTGACATGCACACACTTCAGCTGCAAAAGTTGCCTGATGAGATATGAAAACACCTATAAGTCCACCAACTAGCATTGCTTCAGCCATTTTTATATTATCTGCTTTGATGTCTTCACCCAAAGACAGTATTACAGCCGGAAGAACACCGCATGAACCAGCCGTAGGTGCTGCTACGACGACACCCATGACGCTATTATACTCCATTATTGCTGTGGCTATTATCATAGCTTTATTCATTATTCCCATGTCTGCAGTTTTTGTGGTTTTAAGCTTTTCATTCATTTCATGAGCTTTAGGAGCTAAAAACCCGCTTTCTTTAGAAACACCTTCTATACCTTTTTCTGCCGAGTGTTTAGTAATGTCAATTATATCAATCATTTTGTCGATTATTTCATCCTTGGACATACTGCTTCTGGCTTTTTCATATTCTATAGCAAGGTCTATTAAGGACAGATTATTTTTCTTTGCAAATATCAGTGCATCTTTTGCTGTAAAAAAGGGCATCTTATAAATTACATCTGATTTTACCGGAAGAATTTCGTCGATATATTTAATCCATGTTATATCTTTGCATGCCGATATTGTATTCAGTATATCTTTGGGAAGATCATATCGGCTTGAAACCTGAAATAAAATTAAATTATTTTTTTCGGATACTGTTACTCTGTATTTATCATGTGGAAGATTATTAATGGAAGCAGCAAGATTCTCATTTTTTTCACTCAAAACAAGAAGTTCTTTAAAATCACCTTTAATAGAAACATTAAATCCGTCAACTTCTATGAGTTCAAACATTCCTCCTCCAGTAGAAAGAGATAATATTTCTATTTTATTCCCGTTAATTCCTTTCAGAAGGAGTTTTGCCGTGTTCGGATGACTGGAGTTCATCTGTTTTTTTCTAAAGATGATTTTTATACCTTTTTTTTGGGCTATTTCTAATGAAAAAGGTATGTTGTGATCTTTTGGTAGATATCCTAACAGTCCACCTACAAAACCTTTATTTGAACCCTGTCCAATATATGTAGCAGGATATGAACCTTTTTCTTCAAATATAATTTCTGCTGTTTTAATATCTTCTCCCAAAAGCATTCGTGAAATTTTTCCTATATGTGCAGGTCCTGCGGTATGTGAACTTGACGGACCTGACATTACTGGACCAATTACGTCATTAAAAATACTTACAGGTTCTTTTTCATTTATAATCTTCATATGAATCACCTTTCTTTGTCAAATGAACAAATAATGTTGTATTATTTATTCATTAAAATTTCTCCCATATAAATCTATTAAGCTAAAAAATTATTGTTATAAAATTATTGTAGTTATATTTTTAATGTAACCTTGCTTAAAGTATTCTGATACAACATTTAAATTATTATTTAAATCTTAATATTACAAGATATAATATCTTATTAATGTGTCTCCGAAAATAATATAAAACAACCTTTATTGTGGGGTTATAATAGTTTATTACTTAGAGAGGATATTATGCAAAAAAAATCAATGGCTTATATATTTGTGGCGCTGGCAATTCTGGTATGGGGTTCAGTACCTGCGGTTGGCAAAATGATACTGGCTAATTTGTCTACTTTACAGGTGATGTTTTACAGCTCACTCATGTCTACAATTGTTGTAGGAGCGATAGTTTTTTCTCAAAAGAGATTCATCACTACTATAGGAGGTTATCATTGGAAAGATTTTATTTGTTTTTTCTATCTTGGCTTTATAGGGACTTTTATGTATTGTCTTTTACAGTTTGCGGGTCTAAAATACACCTCTGCGCAGGAAGCTAATATTATTAATTATACATGGCCCATATGGATAATAATCTTCTCTATATTTATTCTTAAATTAAAATTAAACTGGAGAATAGTTGTCGCTATTATCTTAAGTTTTGTCGGTATATATATAGCAATATCCAGAGGCAGTCTTTCCAGTTTTCCTCTAGCTCATTTAAAAGGAAATATTTTTGCATTAATGGCTGCTGTCTGTTATGGCTTTTTTGGTGTTGCAGCTAAAAAATATCATTTCGAAACGTTCACTTCAATGTTCTTTTATTTTCTTGTAGCTACAGTTCTTAGTGGTATATGTGTTCTGATTTTTTCCTTTTTCCCTCTTCTTAGCTTAGATCAGATTTATGCATTTTTCTGGCTGGGTGGAATTTCCAACGGATTAGGGTTTGTTTTTTGGTTTCTGGCATTAAAGCACGGAGATATTGCAAAAATGTCGAATATTATTTTTCTGACTCCATTCGCCGGTTTAGTCTTTATTTACTTTATCAATAAGGAAACAATATATCCAGCATCTATACTAGGTCTAATACTAATTATATTTGGAATAGTATTGCAGCAGATGAGCTCTAAAAAGGAAATAAAGAACACCTAAAAAATACTTCCATATATATTTATTGAGTGTCGGAAATTAAAGTCCCCCATATATTATTCCCAGTATTATGACTAAAGTGCATATCGGAGGGAAAATATATTTTAATATCGCTTTACTTGTTGTGGATAAAGATTTGTTTGCACCATGATTGATTTCCTCAAATGCATTTTTATTTTTATTAAACCAAAAGAATATTACCTGAATGATTAGTGGAATAATAGTGTCAAATGCAACCTAAATTCCATAGTTGGTATTAAAGAAAATTCCATAGCTCGGATAAAAATTTATACCTCCGTTTTATTGTTTTTAATATTCTTAGTACGATAGCTTTGTCCGTTAATTTTAAATATACTTGA
>DASCNA010000201.1:0-1574 GCA_036011305.1 Victivallales bacterium | reverse complement strand
TTTCAATGATAAAGTCTTCTGTTGTCATAGCATTACTCCTAATATATTATTTGATTAGTCGCTTATAATATTTAGAAGTTTATGCTATGACATATAATTTCAAAGAACATCAACTAAAAAAAGTTGAACACTGCGTAATAACTATTGAAAAATAAAAAAAAAGATTTTTTCTTTTTCTCGTATGGTCAGAATAAATTTTCTTAAGTGAAATATACATTAAAAATATAAAATAAATGAATAATATATAGTTTACAATATCCAAAATTTCTATTGAGTAAAAAGAAACTCTAAAATAATTAAAACTTGAGTGTCTAAACATTTTGTAATAAAAAAAATGATCCAAAGTTAAAAAAATAAAACAGAGTATAGCCAATATACTTGTAAGCACTAAAATTATTTTATCTGTTTTGGTTATCATAAAAAGTTAGATTTTCTATAGTTAACTATAAATAAATTATACTGAATCAAGATAGCAATTTCAATAAATTTTATTAGTTAAAAAAAGTCTGACATATACTTGAAAAAGTAAATTACTCCCAAAACGTCGTAATAAGAGAAACCAAGACAACAATTACCCTCTGCCCAGGGGGTAATGTCAAAGGAGCAACCAAAATGACTTGGATAAATGAATTAATGAGTATAATAGTGAAAGAACTCACCAAGGTAAAATGTATTGTGGAAGAACTCTAATAATACTCTGCTTGATGCAAAAACACTATGGATAGAACAAGTAAATCAACTTAATCAGGACGAGAAGAAAGGAGGACAGTTACTAGTTGTATGACAATTCGTAATATCATCAAAAGGAGTAACTGTCAGATCAAGTCCTAGCTAATACAATTAAACCTTTAGTATTGATACATAAAATTATTATCAATTCTTACATCTGAAATTACAGAAATTCTGTTGTTCTTAAAATACAGTTACAACTCCAACCTATTTTAATATATTTGTTTTTTGTTTTTTTATTAATTTCCATTTTTTCAAGGCATCAAATACATAGGTATTATTTATATCTGCATTAGGAGGTAAATCTTTTTTGTCTCCTGATTTATAAAATTTATTCAATGCATTTATCCAGGCAATGCTATCATCAGAAATCATAATACCTCCTATACGATTTGTTATTATTCAAGCTTTACAATGCGGCAAAAAGCTCTATAAATGCATGCGGGATCAGGGAGTTGAATATATCACAAAGCATCTTACCACTCATTAAAATATGCACCATTAAACAGTTTATGCAAATTATTTGCATTAAAAACAATTTCAAGTTTTGATAATCAACTGGAAATTTGAGGCTAAAAAATAGTAATTGTGGGAAGCAGGAACGTAGATCTTTCTTTAAGTTTGCTGTTGAAAGAAACATTTATGTTTTGAGTTGATCAATAAGTGAGAGTAAATCATTTAGGATCTGTTATAAGTGAATTACCTATTATCTAATGTTCGACTTTTAATTAACGATTGGCTCAATACTCAAGATATTAAGCCCGAATTTTATATTTATAACAGTACAAATATTATGAGCTAGAATTTTTCTAGCCATTCTATTTGTTAAATGCCACATATCTTTC
>DASCNA010000200.1:0-55395 GCA_036011305.1 Victivallales bacterium | reverse complement strand
TTTTACCTGTTTTAAATAAATCAAAGGAATTTGTAGGTGTTATCAATGCATATGATATAGTATCTAAATACTTTCCCAAACATATGCTTTTACTGGACAATTATAAAATTTTTAAAAGCTTTGAACCGTTTGATACTTTATTTAAAACAGAGGACAGTTCTACTGTGAATGAATATATGACTTCACCTAAGATTGCTGTTTCGGTTGATACTCCGATTATTCAGATAACTTTGTGCCTTCTGCAGCAGAATACTGCAAATATTTTTGTTGTGAATGATAAGAAGCTTGTTGGTTTAGTATCAATGCATGAAATTATCAGAAAAGTTATCAGAGGATAGGAGGAATAATGGTTAATTATTAATTGTTAATGGTAAGTGATATAAAATCATTGGGTTTCCTATTTCTTAACAATTAACAATTTCTCATTAATAATTATTAATATGAGTATACAGTTTTGGTTTGCAACAATAGTTTTTATAGTAAGTTTTGTAGCTGTTGCAACAGAAAAAATACATAAAACAACGGCTGTTTTAATAGGTTCCGCAATAATGCTTCTTTTTATCTTGCCTGGACCGGTCAGTCATATGGTTGCAAATAGTTCATCTATGGCAAGTGAAATAGTGTCTCCTCATTTGGGATCAGGATCGGTCGGTGTAGCAAGTTTGGATACCTATGCCAATTATGTTAATTTTGATGTAATTTTTACTCTGGCTGGCATGATGATATTGGTGAATATTCTCAGCGGAACCGGAATATTTCAGTATATTGCTATTAAATCTGCAAAGTTTGCCAAGGGAAATCCTACAAGAACAATGATATTATTAGTTGTTTCAACAGCTGTATTATCTGCATTTCTTGATAATGTGACTACAGTATTACTAATAGCTCCTATCACATTTATTGTTGCTTCAGAACTGGATGTTCCTGTTTTACCGTTTCTTATGGCAGAGACTTTAGCTTCGAATATAGGAGGTGCTGCTACTTTGATTGGTGATCCTCCAAACCTTCTAATTGGTTCTGCTGCAGGATTGAATTTTATGGCATTTATTTATAATCTTGCTCCGTTTATTGTTGTATTAATGATCATTTACTGTTTCTTCCTCAGAAGATATTATAAGACAAGAATGAAAGTTACTGTAGAAAAAAGAGCTAAAATAATGGAACTCGATGAGTTGTCTGCAATTACAGATTTTAGTAATTTAAAAAGAGCCGGTTTTGTTGTGGTAGTTACTTTAATTGGTTTTTTAATACATGGAGCTGTCGGACTCCAGCCATCAGTTATTGCAATGAGCGGTGCTGATTTGGCTTTAGGAGTGTGTAAAGTTAATGTTGATAAAATGCTGGAGAAAATTGAATGGAGTACACTTTTTTTCTTTATAGGACTCTTTATTTTAGTAGAAGGGGCTGAATATGTAGGCTTAATTTCAAGAATTGGTCATTTGCTGGATTTAACCAGTGGTTGGAATCCGCTTTGTATAATTCTTGTTCTTATGTGGTTTTGCGGAATTATTGTTGCGTTTATGAATAATGTATCGTTTACAGCAGTAGCAATTTCGGTTGTCGGTGGATTTTTAACTACTTCTCCGCTTTTTAGCGGTAATCCCCAACTGCAGAGACTCCTTTGGTGGGGGCTTGCGCTTGCTGTTTGTTTAGGTGGAAATTTTACAATAATTGGCGCTGCCGCTAATTTGGTAACAGCCGGAGTTGCAGAACAAGCTGGCAATAAAATCAGTTTTAAGGAATTTATGAAATATGGTATTCCTGTCAGTTTCGCTTCATTGGTGCTATCGTCTATCTATATAAGTTTGAGATATTTTTTGATTCAATCCTAGATTTGAAATTCATCTCATTCATCTTTTTTTCTTCTTCGAATATAAATAGACTGCAGTATTCCCAGGCAAATCAGAGAAGTTATCATAAAAGATCCACCATAACTAACCAGTGGCAGAGGGAGCCCTGTTATCGGCATTAATCTTATATTCATTGCAATATTAACATATAAGTGTTCGAAAAAAAGAGCCGCGATGCCTGCAGCCAATATGTATCCAAACTTATCTCGTGCCAGATATGATGTTCGCAACATGGAAAAAATCAGTATCAGGTAAAGTATGATCAGGGTTGTTGCACCAATAAAACCAGACTCTTCAGCTATTACTGAGAATATTAAATCGGAATTTGATACACTTCTGGGAAGAAATCCAAGTGTATTTTGAGTACCGTTTAAAATACCTTTTCCTGAAAACCCCCCGCTTCCAACAGAAAGCAGAGTCTGTCTGCTTGTCCAGCCTTGATTTAAAGGATCTCTATCTGGGTTAAAGAAAACAAGAATTCTTTCTTTTTGATATCCTTTTAAAAAAGGATAAACAGAAGGAATTAAAACAGCACCGGCAATTAATATAACTATTATCCATTTCCAACTTAATTTTGCAGTAAAAGCAACTGCAGCCAGAATAAAAATAAAAACAAGAGAACTTCCTAGATCAGGTTGTTTTAACACCATCAGAAATGGAATTAAAACAACGGCAGAAAGGAATATTAGATGAGTTATTTTGTTAATTTTAAAAGTTCTTAAAGAGGCAATTCTAGCTGCCAGAAGTAATGTAGCTATTTTAGCAAATTCAGAAGGCTGAATATTTATTCCTCCAAAGTTTAACCATCTTCTAGCACCATAAATTTTAATACCGAAGAAAAATACCAATATAAGTAAACCTAAAGATAGTAAATAAATGATGGGGGACAAAAAACCTAATGTTCTGTAATTAATGCTGCATAAAATAATCCAGAATACTAATCCTATACATATCCATAAAATCTGCTTGTCCCAAGACTTAGTCATAGAACCGCCAACCTGCTGCCCGGCACTGTAAATAAAGATTAACCCCATTGTAATAAGCAGAGCAGATGAAATGATTTGTATAAAGTCCAACCTTAGAACCTGAGTTTTTAAATAAGAAAAAAGATTTAAAATAAAAGAGACTTCCGCATCTTTTTTCTTAGGCAGTTGGAAAATAAATTTCATTTATTTATTAAATATACTATCAATAATTATGTTTCTAAGCTTGTGAGTACGTGAAATACATTCTTCAAGTTTTATTGAATTCACTTTTTTTATTGATTTAAAACTATTAAGCACGCCAATTATCTTGTTGATAATAGATATCTGTCTTTTTTCCAGTGCTTTTGTTAAGTTAGGTAAATCCTTATTCGGTGTTTGGGTAATATCAACTTGTAGTGACATAAGTTTTCCAAAAAGATAAATCAGATTAATAGAAGTACAGTTTGAAATGTCTGATTTTGTAGATACAAAAATACTAACTTCCGTAGCTAGGCTTCCAACATCATAATATAATTTAGAATTTATGCTATCTTCACTTTTAATACCTGAAGCAAGATCATTCATAAAATCCATGCCTATATCCATATCTTCCCATACTGGCAAATCTTGGAGAAGAATATTTTCCTCATTTAATTTTTTGAAAATAATGTCTTCTTCATTAGGGAGATCCAAATAAAGCGGTAATTCATTTAAATAAGCATTAACTTTTGCATCTTCACGCTTTAGTTCTTCTTCCCAGTTATGCTCAGTCCATTTTTGATATTTTTCAGTATCCATTTTTCTAGGTTCTTTAGAGTCTGTATATTATTTTTGAATCTTTTGATGAAAGTTTAAATATTACTTGATAATCTTTCAGCTAAAAGTTCTTCTAATTTTTCTGCATCTCCCCAAAGTTCTTCCAACTGGTATTTTTCTCTGGCTTCAGGAGTAAGAATATGTACCATCACGCTTCCAAAATCAATTATTATCCATTGGCTTTGTGCCTCGCCGTCAATAGCTAAAGGGCGGATATTATATTTTTCTCTTACTTTTCTTTTTATCCATTCAGCAATTGCGCTTAAATGAGGAAGTGAATTTCCTGTGCAGACAATGAAATAATCAGAAACCAATGATATATCTGTCAGTTTTAAACTTTTAATATCTTCTGCTTTTCTGCTTTCGGCAATTTTAATGCAAAGCTCTGCAAGCTGTTTAGATGTTACATCTTCTTTGTTTTCTGCCATTCTTTACCTTTCTATTATCAATAAAATAAACATGCTGATAATATTATATATATTTAAATTTTTTATATGAGCAATATGCGAATGTTAAATTTAACAGAAAAATACGTATTTTAAATAGCTGAATTTTATTTTAAACTACTATTAATGTTCTGATATAGATGATTTTTACGAATATAAGCTAATATTTTTTCGTCTACAATATTTTTCAAATTACACTTAGAATTAATTTTTTTTCTTATTTCTGTAGATGAAACAGGAAAAAGAGATGAAGAAATTACACTACCTATCAACTTGTTTGTCAATAGTTTAGACCAATTATCTTTCAGTTTGCTATAAGTTATGATTTCATTAGGTCTTGGGTAAATAATGAAATTAAATTCCTGAACAAGTTTCAATGCTTTGTACCAGGTGTGTAACTGAAGAAGGCTGTCTCCTCCAATTATCATAAAAAGTTTATCATTATTCAATGACTCAGTGAGATGCACCATAGTATCATAAGTGTATGATGGTAGTGGTAATCTTTTTTTTTCAATTGTTGAAATTTCAAAACGATTTTCTCCCTCAATAGCCATATTCAACATATTAAACCTATGCTCAAATAGTGTTATCGGCCTGTTAGGTTTATGAGGAGGAGCAGCAGATAAGACAAATAATATTCTATCCAATTTTTTAAAGCTGAGAATATGCTGTGCTAAGTTAATGTGTCCGTAATGCGGAGGATCAAATGTACCTCCAAATATACCGATATTCATAAGAGTCTCTTCCGTAAAATCCTCAAAAAAATAAATATTAATTAATCATAAATATAATATAGATGGCATATATGTTATAATTAACCTACAAATTTATAATTATTAAACTTTTATTTCAATTTTATAGGAAGGTGTTGAGCGTTATTTATGATTAAAATTAAGCAGCTTACTGAATTGACTCATGCATACAGGCATTTCAAAAGATACAGACAGATCATGCATGTGTTAATCAAATACGGTTTCGGCAGTATAATAGAATCTGTCGGTCTGCATAAAATAATAGGCATAAGCAAAAAAGTTTTTACTAAAAATAAAGATTATAAATGGGAGTCAATTTCAGCATCCGTCAGATTAAGAATGGTTCTTTCTGAATTAGGCCCGACTTTTATAAAATTAGGACAAATTTTGGCTACTAGACCTGATTTGATTCCATTGGATTTTACTGAAGAACTGGCGAAATTACAGGATGATGCACCTCGCTTTTCATATGATGAAGTAAAAAGTATTATTATAGAAGAGTTTGGTACTGCACCTGAAGATATGTTTGATTCTTTTGAAGAAGAACCTTTGGCTGCAGCTTCGATAGGACAGGTTCACAGGGCCTGTTATAAAGGGAGTAAGGTTATTGTTAAGGTGCAGAGGCCCAAAATAAAAGAAACTATAGAAGCTGACCTTGAAATATTATATCATTTTGCTGTATTGCTTGAAAAGCATATTTATGAACTGAGTGCACATAAACCGAGTATAATTGTAAAAGAATTCGCAAAAAGTCTTGAAAAAGAGATCGATTTTATGGTTGAGCTCAAGAATACTGTGAGGTTTTCTATTGAGTCAGCTGAAGAAGGTGTAATTTATGTTCCAAAAATGTATAAAGAGGTCAGTACAAAGAGAGTTTTAGTAGCTGAATACATTGATGGTATCAAGGCTTCTGATATAAATGCTCTGAAAAAAGGAGATTATAATCTTAAATTAATAGCAGAAAGAGGAGCTGAATCATTACTTAAACAGATATTTGTGCATGGCTATTTTCATGGAGATCCCCACCCTGGAAATATTTTTGTATGCCCTGGCAGTGTAGTCTGTTTTATTGATTTTGGTATGATGGGGAGAGTGAGCTGGCAGGAAAGGGAATCTTTTTCAAATTTCCTCTTTTATCTGATAAACAGAAAAATAGATAAAATTGTAGATAGTTTATTGAAATTTACTTCTTATGATGATGAACCTGACAGAGAGGAACTGCAGAGAGAAATTTCATTAATAATAGATGAATATCTTGTGGAATCTATAGGAGAGATTGATTTTGGAAAAATATTAGAATCACTAATGATTTTGATGTCGGAGAATAATTTGAGATTAAAACCAAATATGTTTATGATGCTTAAGGGGTTAATCTCTTTGGAAAGCCTTGCCACACAGTTGGATCCTGACATGAATATTATTGAAATGTCTAAACCATATGTTAAAGAAATACAGTTAGAGCGTTTTAAACTGAAAAATATATTTTTTAACGGGATAGATTGCATAACTGATATTGCCAGGCTGGTTAATGAACTTCCTGCTGACATTAGGATATTGATAAAAAAAGCTAAATTAGGCAAAATGAAATTTGAACTTGAATATATTGGTCTGGAACAATTTAGGAAAAGTATTGTAAAGTCTTCGAACAGAGTAGTTATGGCAATTATTATTGCAGCATTACTGATAAGCCACTCTCTGATTTTATTAATTCCTGTCGGGAGATTCACACATATTCTTCGGCTTGAGGGTATGATAGGATTTTTGTTGAGTGTAGTATTCGGATTTATATTATTAATTGCAATGATACTAAGTCGTAATAAATAGTTTTAGCAATAGAAAAATATACCTAAAGATCTATATTATATATAGATTTCACATAAATATATATTCTTTCAATAAAGAATTTTAGGAATACTGATAAATAACTTTAGGAGCAGGGCTTTAATGAGCGAATTTGACGATAAAAGTCTTAATGACGTAGAAGCAAATGAAAATAATCAATCAGAATACAGTGCAGACAAAATTACAGTTCTGGAAGGTTTAGAAGCTGTTAGACTTCGTCCTAGTATGTATATTGGGGACACAGGGCAAAGAGGTTTACATCATTTAGTTTATGAAGTAGTTGATAATAGTATTGACGAAGTATTAGCAGGATATGCATCAAATATAAAAGTGATCATACGTGTAGATAATTCAATTACTGTAATAGATGACGGGCGTGGTATTCCGGTTGATATGCATGAAGGTGAAGGTAAGCCTGCAGTTGAAGTTGTTATGACTGTTCTACACGCCGGCGGGAAATTTGACCATGATGCCTATAAGGTTTCCGGAGGTCTTCACGGTGTTGGTGTTTCCTGTGTAAATGCTTTAAGTAAATGGCTTGAGGTTGAAGTTTACAGAGATGGCAGTGTTCATCATATGAAGTTTGAAAGAGGTGAAGTCGTTAAACCTTTGAAAACAATAAGATCTACTGATAGAACCGGAACATCTGTTACATTTAAAGCTGATGATGAAATTTTTTCAAGCGATGCGTTCACTTGGGATATTTTAGCAAGTAGACTTAGAGAATTAGCATTTTTGAATAGAGGTGTGGAAATTACCCTTGTTGATGAAAGAACTGAAGAGAATGAAGAAAAAGAAGACACATATTTCTATGAGGGTGGTATTAGGGAATTTGTTACTCATTTGAATGCAAATAAACAGGTTTTACATCCTGATGTTATCTATTTAGAGAAAAATAAAGATACCGTAGATGTTGAAGTTGCTATGCAATACAGCGACAGCTATTCAGAGAATATTTTTTGTTATGTAAATAATATTAATACAACAGAAGGTGGAACTCATTTAACAGGTTTTCAGACAGGTTTAACAAGAACAATCAATACTTATGCTAAAAGTTCAAATTTGTTGAAAAATGAAAAAAGCATGAGTGGCGGTGATGTAAGAGAAGGACTTACTGCTGTAATAAGTGTTAAAGTTGTTGATCCCCAGTTTGAAGGACAGACTAAAACTAAATTAGGCAATAGTGAAGTTAGAGGGATAGTTGAATCCGTAATTAATGAAGCGTTTGGATCCTTTTTGCAGGAAAATCCATCAGCTGCTAAAAATATTATTAATAAAGCTTTAGTCGCATCCAGAGCAAGGGAAGCTGCTAGAAAGGCAAGAGAACTTGTACAGCGTAAAGGTGCACTTGAAGGTTTTTCCTTACCTGGAAAACTTTCAGACTGTTCAGAAAAAGATCCTGCAAAATCCGAGATATACATAGTGGAAGGTGACTCTGCCGGAGGCTCAGCTAAACAGGGCAGGGACAGTTCTTTTCAAGCTATTTTACCTATAAGAGGTAAACTGCTTAATGTTGAAAAATCAAGAATAGATAAGGTGCTTGAAAATAAAGAGATTCAATCCTTGATAGCAGCGTTTGGGTGTGGAGTTGGAAAAGAAGATTTTGATATCGAAAAATTGCGTTATCATAGAATTGTTATTATGACTGACGCGGATGTTGACGGTTCTCATATTCGTACTTTGATACTTACATTTTTCTTTCGGCAGATGAAACCTTTGATTGAGGCAGGGTATATTTATATTGCCAAACCTCCTTTGTTTAAGGTTAAACGACGAAGCAAAGAACGTTATATTGATACTGAAGAACAGTTAGATAAATACTTAATTGAACTTGGATCTGATGATATAGAAGTTTTAAAATTATCTGGAGAGAAGATCAGCGGAGAAAGTTTACAGAAACTTATCAGTTTTGTTAATACATCAAATCAGATTAGTTCAGGGCTGGTAAGGCATGGCATTGACCCATTTACATATTTTTCTCAGGAACAGGATGGGGAATTTCCTGCTTCAAGAGTGGTTATTCGTGAAACAGATGGTACTATTAGTGAGAAATTTGCATTTACAGATGAAGACGAATCATGTATTGTGGCTGACGCAGAACAACGTTTAGGCTTACTTGAAGCTGATGATGATGATGTAGGAAATGAAAATACTGAAACAGTAAATACTGGCAAAAAATATGGTTCTGAAATAGAAGTTACTAATGTTTATGAGCATAAAGCCTGTGAACAGCTGGCAGATGAAATGAAACTTCATGAACTTTCCACAAAAACTATCTACCCTGGCAGTAATCCTATATTTAAAATTATTGTTAATGAAAAGGAAATTGTAGTAAATTCATTATCTGAGCTTTTTGAACAAATCAAAAAGATTGGAAGACAGGGATTTCACATTCAGCGCTACAAAGGTCTGGGTGAAATGAATGCTGAACAGTTATGGGAAACGACTATGGAGCCAAGTAACAGAAAAATGATAAAAGTTACTATGGAAGACGCTTTCCAGGCAGAAAGAATATTTTCTCTTTTGATGGGAGATGATGTTGAACCTAGACGTGAATATATAGAAAAATATGCAGCAGGAGTAAAAGATTTAGATATCTAAAACAATGAAGTTTTTTAGTTCTATAAAAATTAGAAATAATATTTCTTTTTCAAATATTGGAATATTATTTCTATTTTTTTTAACTTCTTTGCTTCTGATTTCCTGCTGTAAAACATGTTTTCTTGCCCGAAATGAAATAACCGGTTTTTCAGCTGGAAAAAATAAGGCTGGAGAAAAGATCATAACTATTAATGCTGGAGATATAAGAGTTGAGTTCAGTGCTTTTGCGGGAGGTAAAATATTATTATATTCAGTTGAAGGTGATAATGTAGTATTTGATCAATCTCAAAATAATAAAAACTGCGGTGACTATTCTGATTTTTTCCTGAATCAAAGTGGATTGCCATTAAGTATTGTCAATTCAACGCTTAGGACTTTTGATCCTGATAAAATTATAATAACTTCTTCATTAAATGAGAATTTTACTTTGACAAAAGTAATGAAAATGAATCTCAATAATGGCGATGTACATGTCTTGGAAAAGTTATCTAATTCAGGAACGAAGCAAAAAACCATTTATTCTAAGAACACTTTAAATTTAAAGCCTGGGGGATTTCTGATTATTCCAATTAACTTTATGAGTAAATTTAAAGGTGGATTTGTAGAGTTGAATAATGATAATGAATTAATGCATACAGATAGAATAGACTATTTTGAAAAGTATAATGATCTATTATTGGTCAATACAAACAGAGCTTTAAATACTATAGCAAGTGATTCAAATAGCGGATGGTTTGCTTATATACGAAATGATGTGCTTATGATAATAAAATATCCATATTTTTATAAGAGAAATTATCTTCATAATTATACAGTTAAGTCAGAGTTCAAAGAAAAAATTATTAAATTGTTATTATTTAATCCAAATAGAACTGTTGATGCCAATAAAGCATTATACACGCAGTTTAAATTCATAATAATAAAGTTGGATAAACCAGTTAAATCTTTTGATCAGGTAAAAAAAGCTTTGAAAAAAGTGAGTATTCCGCTGATGTTAAGAAGATAGGTTTTAAAAAACAAGTATGCCAAATTAAAATTATTAATTTAACCCGTAATATTTTTTTAAGACTGTAGCTGCTTGATAAATTTTATTTATCTAATGAACTATCCTTCATTACGTTCTGAACTTCTTTTGTCTTTAGTATTTTTTCCATCTTCATTTTACAGTTTTTTTCTGTTTTGTTTCTCACCGTGAATTCAGGATTCAAAACCATTGTTGCGTGTGCAAGATGATATACATACTCTGACATTTTAAAGTCGGAAATTGAATTTGTATGATATCCTTTCTTAAGCATTTGAACATACATTTCCTGTGCACAGGTCATTCCGTTTTCGACTTCCATGCTGAAAGTGAGATTTTCTTTAAGTAATATTTCTGTATTATAAATAGCACAGATGGCTCTTATGTAAAATTTCTTTTTATCAGGATTATCTGCTTTTAAATCTCTGATCCATTTTTTATAATCAGTATATTTTTTAAGAAGGATCTGCCATTTTGGTTTTAAATCCAGTTTGCCTGACCCTGCGCATGCCGTGTTTTTTTTACGGCTAATTTCATTTACAAGCCATGTTAACCAGTTATATCTATGGACGAAAGTATCAGTATGCATTCCTATGAAAAATTCTGTATTGCATTTTTCAAGACCGAGATCCAGTGCTGTACCTTGAGCCATGGAACCGGATAGTTGTACCCCAGGACGTTCAATTAATTTAATCCAGGGAACAGTTCTCAAATACTCCAAAGAACTGTCATCAGAGTTATTGTCAACAACAATAACTTCATAAGGATATTTGGTATATTTTCTAATGCTCCTTAGACAAAGTCTGGTAAGTTCTTCAGTTTTATAGTTAACTATACATATAGTTGCTTTATTTTTTATTAATTGCTTCATATATTAATTTCTTATATTTATTTTTAAAAAATGATAATATAAAAAATATAGTTCAATATGGGCATTTTAGCAACTATAGTGGTATTAGTTGAATATTCTTAACTTTATTGTCTAGAATTGATAATAACAGATTCATGCTGAAAAGTAATAATTATGACTTTTTCATTAATAATAAATTATGGTGGTAGTAAAAAAAGAATTGAGGTAGGATTCTCAACTGGGTCTAAACCTTTGTCTGAAACTTTAAAAGAAAACGGTTTGGCTATTTGGACAAGCTGCGGAGGCAACGGTATTTGCAGCAGTTGTGAAATAAAGTTACTTTCAGGGCATTTAATTAGAATTAAGGATAACAAAAAAATAGAAGCTGGAAGAAATGGTATAATTTTAAAATCGTGTTTAGTTACTCTTCCAGAAAATGGCAATGCTGAGATCGAAATATTGAAAAATCTTTATTACGATAAAGTAATGAACAAAAATATCTTAATTTCTAAAATTAAAGATCTAAAAACTTTACCGGAAAAGAGCTCCAGTAGAAAAAAGCAGAAAAAATATTTAGGTATAGCCGTTGATATTGGCACTACTACCGTCGAGGCAGTTTTGTTTTATGCAGATACAGGAAAAATAATTGACCAAAAAAGTATTATTAACTCGCAGATTAAATATGCAGTTGATGTGTTGTCTAGGATTAAACTGTGTTTTGACAATAATAAATTACTGAAATTGCTTCAGGAAAATATAGTTGAGAAAAGTTTTTTACCTTTAATCAGCAGTCTTTTAGAAAATAATGATTATCAATTTGAGAATATACTGAAAATTTATATTGCCGGCAATACAACGATGCTGCATATTTTTCTTGGAGAAGATCCGACTTCAATTGGTTTATATCCCTTTACTCCAAAATTTCTGGATACAAAATCAATTACATTACATGAACTTATTTCTGATAAAGGTAAGAAAAGCGATGTTTTCATTAATGAAAAATCAGATATTGAAATTAGACTTCTACCAGGAATTTCTGCCTATGTTGGAGCAGATATATTATCAGGATGTTATGCTTTAGATATTGTTGATTCTAAAAACTCAATATTATTTATTGACATTGGAACAAATGGAGAAATTTTACTTAAAGTCAACAATAAAGTATTTGCCTGTTCATCTGCAGCAGGCCCAACTTTTGAAGGATTCAACTTAAGTTGCGGTACTACGGCTGTAAGTGGAGCAGTGCGAAGTATTAAGGTTGACAAAATGAATAATATTTTAACTGAAACAATTAATAATAAACCTGCAGGAGGAATATGCGGATCAGGATATATTGATTTTTTGGCAGAAGCTAAATTAAATAATATTGTTAATGTATACGGTAGATATACTGATGAATTTAACGACTTTCTCTGTTTTAGCAAAAATTCAGGGAAATATTTTTGTATTGGTTCAGAAAACATTTTTGTATCTGAATCAGATATTTCATTATTGCTGCAGGCAAAGGCAGCAATAGCTTCAGGAATTCAGGTTTTGCTGAATAAAGCAGATATAAAGCAAAAGGATATTGATTTAGTTTATATTGCCGGGGGATTTGGAGCCAATTTAAATATTGATAATTCAATTATGTGCGGGTTATTGGAAGGTTTTAATACGAAGCAGATTTCAATAGTAGGAAATACATCTTTAATGGGAGCGTATTGCTCTTTTTTTGATAATAAAGCTTTTGATAAATTAAATCAATTTAAAAAATCAATCGAAATTGTCAGTTTGAATGAAGAACCTGATTTTCAAAATATTTATATTGATAATTTAAGAATATAAAAACAATCTAATAAATTTTTTTGGATAATTAGTGACTGTTAAAAATTATTATGTTTTCTTATAATTTGACAGATAATAGTCTGAATAACATAAAAAAGGGGCCTAAATAATTTTACTTAGGCCCTGTCTATTTATTAGAATTTAAAATTGATTTACGCTGTCAGGAGAGCCGTCATATAAATCATAGTTTATATTATGCTTGTGAAGCTCTTCAGTTATTTTTACTGCCAGTCTTAATGCTTCTAATCCGTGTTTCCCTGAAACTTTAAGTTCCGGAACTTTTCCTGTTTCTACAGCTATCAATGAGTTTGAGATAAAATTTTCAAGTTCTACCTGTAATGCGTTATGATCAATGATTGGAACTGTTTCCTTGTGAATACCAGTCTCTGTTTTGCTATAAACAAAACCAGTTTTTTCCTGGTAGTCAAGTGAAATGTAGGATTCAGATTGGAAAATTTTCATTCTTCTTAAAGCACTGCTGTTTATCCTGCTTGCAGTAACGTTTGCAATGCAGCCATTTTTAAATGTAATTCTAGCATTGGCAATATCTTCGGTTTTACTTAATACAGGAATTCCTGTTGCTTCAACCTTTGCTACTTTACTGTCTACCATGTGAAGAATTAATTCTAAATCATGTATCATTAAGTCAGTTACCACTCCAACTTCTGTGCCTCTAGGATATAATCCCGGTCTTGGAGGAGGGTATGGAGCTAATCGTCTTGCCTCAATAAACCTTGCATTTTCTATTTTATTATTTAAGAAACTCATTACAGGGTTGTAGCGCTCAGTATGTCCCACTTCTAAAACACTGCCGTTTTGCTCAGCAAGTTTTACAAGTTCACCAGCTTCCTGTACTGAAGATGCAAGAGGTTTCTCCATCAAAATGTGTTTTCCGCTATTCAATAATGGAATTGCTATTCTGTGATGAAGTGTCGCCGGGACTGCTATGCTTATTCCCTCGCATGCGTCAGCTAGTTCTTCAATTGTAGGAAATATTGAAACTCCAAATTCTTCGGAAATCTTTTTAGCTGTTTCTTCATTTGCATCATATATTCCAACTAAATCAGCATTCGAACTTTCATTATATAACCTAGTGTGGTGTCGGCCTAAAGCACCTACTCCAATTACACCAACTTTTAATTTTCTAACACTCATATTTAAAGCCTTGTGTTTTATTTAAAATAAATGTAATATTGAAACATTATAAAATAGCATATGTGATCAACAGTTACGAGGTATCTCTTCAAAGATTTTATATAATTAAAAGAAATGTTTAGTATAAAATAAATGATGGAAACAACTATAATTTCTACTATAATTATTATTGTTTTAATAGAAGAATGATTGAAAATTAGTCAATATATGCAACATTATATACCTTTTATCCAGAGTGTTATATAATATTCAATAATAGATATGATGATTTTTTAGGAGAGAGTTTATGCACCAGTTTTTTATGGTTACTTCACTGACTGTATATATAGTAGCAAGTATTTTTTTGATGATATATGGTTTACATTTATATTTAATGATAGGTCTGTTTTATAGAAGACAGAAAAAATGCAGAAAAAAGATTAATGAATTAATCAAAGATTTTTATGAGAATAAAGACTTTAATGAGCTACCGATTGTTACTGTTCAGTTACCAGTTTATAATGAAGGTGAAATCGTAAAAAGGTTGATGCGGTCAGCTGTAGAAATTGATTACCCCAAAGATAAATTTGAAGTGCAGGTTATTGATGACAGTACAGATGAAACTGCCACAATTATAGATGATTATATTAAAGTATTGAAAAAAGAAACAGGCGTTGATATTTATGCTGTAAGAAGAGATGACAGAGTGCATTTTAAGGCTGGGGCTTTAGCAAATGCACTTACTGTATGCAAAGGACAGTATGCTGCAATATTTGACTCTGATTTTATTATCCCGACTAACTTTTTGAAAAGAAGTATTGCTCAAATTCATCAGGATGCAAATATGGCATGTATTCAGGGGCGCTGGGGACATACAAATAGGTATGAAAACTGGTTGACAAGAGCCCAAAGTATTGGCATTGACGGTCATTTTGCTGCTGAGCAAGGTGCCAGAAGCTATAATGATTTATGCATGAATTTTAATGGAACAGCAGGTGTATGGAGAATAAGTGCAATAGCTGATGCAGGTGGATGGTCAGGGGATACTTTGACTGAAGATTTAGATTTATCATACAGAGTTCAGTTATTTGGTTATCATATATCCTATGATTTTGATTTAGTATGTCCGGCTGAACTACCTAATAATGTTGTTGCATTAAAAAGCCAGCAGAAAAGATGGGCTAAAGGCTCAATGGAAACAGCAATTAAACTTATGCCGGCTATTATTAAATCAAAAAATTTAAGATGGCATCAGAAAATAGAAGCTTTTATACATTTAACTCACTATAGTGTTTCTTTGCTGATGGTTATTTTATCAATATTTACTCTACCTGTTATTGTTCTTCTCCCTAAAGTTGATCTTGGTTTTTTGATGCCTGTTTTCTGGACAATAATTATATTAAGTGCTTTGGCTCCGTGTACTTTGTATACAGGAAGTGGCGCAATTCAGAAGAAAGGAATCTTTTCATTATCTCATTTCCCAACAATGCTGGCTGTAGGAACAGGACTGTGTGTTAATAATTCATTAGCAGTTCTTGAGGCATTAATGGGTAAAAAAAGTGCATTTATCCGTACGCCAAAAAGTGGAAGTTCAGATACTGTCAGCAAGAAAGCAAAATATAAAGTTAACTCAAATATGTATCCTGCTATTTTTGAAATTATATTAGGAATGTACTGCGCATATACATTCGCTATTTATTTCTCCGCTTCTAAATATTATTTCTTCGGGTTTTTTATAGGAGCATATGCAGTTGGGTTGATTATATTCGGGTGTAAAACATTAGGTCAAATATGGCTTGGAGACACCTTGAAAAGGGCAAAAAAAGAGAAAGAACCTGCTCTGGTGTAATCTGTATTGTTATTTTAAATATTAGGCAATCGATAAATTTGATTGCCTTTTTTATGGTCATCAATGAAAAGTTTAAATCTGTATTAATCAGTGTAAACTTTTGCAAGACCACCTGTAGAGGTCTCTCTAAAACTATGATGAAGCTGTTGCCCTGTTTCTAAAAGGACGTTCACTACATCATCATATGAGATTCTATGTTGTCCGTCAGACAGCATTGCAAAGTTTGCACAGTTAATTGCTCTGACTGCTGCATGCGCATTACGCTCAATGCATGGTATCTGAACTAAGCCTTTGACCGGGTCGCATGTTAATCCTAAGTGATGTTCCAATCCCATTTCTGCAGCATATTCAATCTGCTCATTTGTCCCGCCAAGCAGTTGTGTTGCGGCAGCAGCGGCCATAGCACATGCAACGCCTATCTCAGCCTGACATCCGGCTACAGCTCCTGATATAGAACCGTTAGTTTTAGCAAGATTGCCTACAATTCCCCCTGCTGCTAAAGCATACAGTAGTTCTTTTGGTTCACATCTTAGTTCATCATAAAACATTGTCAGGACAGCCGGCATTACACCACATGAGCCGCAAGTTGGAGCAGTCACTATTTTTTTCCCACATGCATTTTCTTCGCTTGCTGCATAGGCGTATGCTGCAAGAAGAGCCTGAAATTTAAAAGTTCTCCTCAATGATAAACTTTTTCTTTTTATTGCTGCAGCCTTTCTTGTTAAATTTAATCCTCCTGGGAGCGTACCTCCACTCTGGAGTCCTTTTTTTACCGATATACGCATTGTGGTCCATACATCGTTTAAATATAACCAGATATCATTATTTTCGGATTCCTGTACGTATTCCCATAAACTTAAATTTTTGTTATTACAGTAATCTAAAATATCAGCCATTGTTTTTTCTGCGTATGTTTCTGATGAACTTTCATCACTTGCTAAAGCTCCTCCACCAATACTTTTATCAATTATTTTATCTGTAACATTGCCGTTCTTATCCAGAGCTTCTATCATAAAGCCGTTTGGATGGTTCATAATTTTTTGATCTTTTGCCCATATGAACTCTGTAGGAGTAGGTGATAAGGATTTTTTTATGCCGTAATCTGTTAAGTGACCTTTTCCAGTTAATGCTAAACTGCCGGATAAAGTAACTCTAAAAGATGAAGTGTTTTTAGCTTTATTTTTGAAATTAATAGCTGCTCTGCTGGGAGCCATTGTATGACTGCTTGACGGTCCATATCCTATCCTATACAATTCTCTGAGACTTTTCATTTTTTCCTTAAGTTCTTGTGATAATTACTGTTATTAAAAATAACACTTAATGAAAATATTGCTTTTGTTTGTAATTTCAATCAGAAAAAAATTGGCGCATCACAAATAAAACATTGTTAATTCATATTATTTAGGGTATTATATCCACTTAGTTAAAAATTAACACAGTGAGGATAAAATGAAAATCAGTGCTAGAAATGTTTTAAAAGGTAAAGTTGTTAATGTAAAACACGGTTCTGTAAACTCTGAAGTAGTTTTATAATTAGCAGAAGGTGTTGAACTTGTTTCTATTATAACAAAAGAATCAGCAGAAAAGCTTGAATTAATTAAGGGCACAGATGCCAGTGCAGTTATAAAAGCATCAAATATAATGATTGCTGTTGATTGATTTATTTATATATTTTTGAAGGTTGGAAATCAATTTATATTTGATTTCTAATCTTTTTTACTGTTATTGTTTCTTATACTTTTCATAATTGTAAAATTAATTATATTAGGAATAAATAAGTATATAAATGCAAACATTTCCAGCATAATTAATCCTGTCTTTAGATCTGTTTTCATTAAACGGTTTCCTTCGGTCAAGAAGAGCAGTAATGCTAGGCAGAATACATCAAGCATTGAAAACTTTGCCACTTTTTTCATAAAAAGGAGTAAACTGTAGTGAAACTTAGGCCTATATTTCATTACCCAGAAAATTAATAAACTAAAAATATTTATAAGCGGTGCTGCAACAAGTACTACAATAAAAAATATTGACAGAATATTGGATACGGGCCATAGTGAAATAATAGAGTTTATGACACTGTAAGAGTAGTTTGTAAAGAAATAACTGTTTATGGCAATGTATGAATTATTCAATGCCAGAAACAGAAAAACAATTCCAATAATAATAGCTAAAATTATAAGAGATTTTTCCATCCATTTTATATTTAATGTTCCTAATATAATTTCTTTTCGCTTTGATATTGAAATTTTATTAGATTTCATGCATAAAATATCTATCAGAATTGAACATATAATACTGAGGATAATTGCAAATAAAAAGAAATATATGCCTATTTGGGGAGCAGAACTGATCCAAAACTGATTATTTGTCAGTATTAGCATTATGCAGATTATAAAAACGTCCAGCATTGACCACTTTCCCAAGGTTTCTATTCTGGAAATAAGCTTATTTCTAAATATATGGTCACTGCTTATGTACCAGGCATAAAACATCGCAGTTAGTTTTATAAATGGAAATATTATAGAAAATGAAAATACTAAAATTGCAATAAGATATAAACCATGATCCCACAATAGTATCATAGAGGTGGGCAGAGTGTATATTAAATCTGATTTTATAAATGGTGAAATCTGTATAAAAGGCACTAGAAGAGCAGCAATATTAAGTATCAGTGAAGTTAAAAGAATTACTGATACAAAAAGAGTAATAATTGGGTATTGTATACAAAGTGGTTTATTGTTGTTCATATTAGTATATTTATCTGCTTATTTCAGCGGTTTTAGCATTAATAATAAGTAGTAAATCTTTTGGCTGTAATTCGACTTGCAGTCCTCGTTTTCCTGCACTTATATATACTGTTTTAAAATTATATATAGAACTGTCAGCTATAAATATTAAACTATTGCATTTTTGTCCCAGAGGACTGATTCCGCCGGTAATATAGCCAGTCATTTTTTCAGCATCATGAGGTTTAGCCATATTAATTTTTTTTTCTTTTATTATAGAGGCATAAGCTTTGATATCCAAATGCTTTGATGCAGGAATGATAGCTGCTGAAAGGTTTTTAGGGTTGTTATTTATTTCAACTATAAGAGTTTTAAACATTTGATCAGGATTTACTCCCAGTTTCTCTGATGCTTCACTGGCATAGTGTGTGCAACTTGGATCATGTTTGTATTCGTGTAAGGTAAAATTAATATTTTTTACCTTTAATATATTAATAGCGGGAGTCATAGAATCGAATATAAAGTAAAAAGATATAATTTTTTTTCAGAATTTATAGCTTTTGTACATGTTTTCCTTAATTTGTTTGTTCAGTGCTTGCTTTAAATTTTTATTTCATAAGCAAATATAGATATACTTAATAAAGGTAAGAGACAAATTAAAAAAATCAAATTGCTTCTCTTCAAATGAGAAGCAGGGTGGTTAAAATATTGATTAATTATGAGTTTTACTGTCTTTATTATTGCTTAAAGCTCTAAGTATTACTCTATCCAATGTGCATTATTAGGGTTTGTTGTAGGAGTAGGAGCTCTTGTTTCCAATGTCGGCCTTGATTTGAATTTGCCTGCTTCGCATGCAGTAAAAAAAGATATTGTAAACAACATCAGTGTAAAAATAATAATCAATTTCACTTTAAACTCCTTAATCATTGATATTTTGTATAATTAAATTATATAATGAATTGAGAAAAATTTCATACTCAATTTTAGGAAAATATATTTTACATTGCAAATTAAATAATGCTATTATATGGAATAGTGTAGTTAATTTAAAAGAAACATTAAAACAGGCAAAGTAATAATAGAAAAAGCTGTAGATGCCAGGTAGATACTGGATGCTTCTTCTGCTTGAACTTCCCATTGATAAGCCAATATTGTTGCTATAGTTGCAGTTGGCATTGCCAATAGAAATATGAGCTCCTTTGCATCATTTCCAGTTATATTGAAAATTAAGGTTATAAGCCAGGCAATTAATGCTGCAAGTATACTTTTAGTGAATAGATTAAATAGAAATATTTTACTCAATCTTAATTTGGTGCTGTATAAGGCTACACCTACAGCAAATAATGAGACAAATACACAGGCCTTGGAAATTAAGTTCATAGAGTTCATCGCGATATCAGGTATGAATTGTCTTATATGAGCCAAACTTATAAATGCTCCAGCTAATACAGCTATAAACATAGGTTTTTTTAAAGATTTTAAAATTGCCTTAATAAACATTTCTCTTTTAGTTGCAGATGAAGAACTGTCTAATTCAAGCAAAATCAAAGTCAAAGGTATGAGTGTTAATGCTACAACAAAATTGGCTTTTGCAACTGATAATAGAGCACTAACTCCAATAACCTGCATTAAAAAAGGAATTCCCATTCCCCCCATATTTGGAAAAGCACAAAGCATAGCCTGCATAGAACTTTCCTTTATATTTTGTTTGAATACTTTTATTCCAAAGAAAAAACTGATTCCCCAAATTAAGAACATTGCAACAAAAAAAGCTGTTATCCATTTGATATCAAGTATGTCAGACGGCGCAGCATTAGCAGTTTCTATAAATAGTAATGCAGGAAAGACATATCCTGAAACGAGAGTTGAACAAACTCTGCGGGCACTTGAGTCTACAATTTTGAACTTTACTGAAGACCAGCCTATGAATATTAAAATAAAAACAGGTAGTATTGAATTTAATATGTGAAGAATCATTTTATTGTCCCTATCCCTTTAATTTTTCTTAAGTTAATCAACATTATTCTCCATACAAGTATCACAAATAAAATAAATAATAAACAGTTATAACGAACATATTATATATAGTTTTGAAAGAAATTTATTTAATATTATGTTTTAATAAAAAATTTAGATTACAAAAAATTAACCCAAACTAGAATAAATAAGGGAGTGGTAGCGGTGTATGAACTAGAATATTTTGTATTTGTTACAGTTAGTGCATTCTAATACTATGCTTCCTTTACCGTAAAAACATAAGTATCTTCCCCATTGTATAACCTGTATTTTTTAAACAAAATCATGGGGCATTTTTCTCTATTTTCTAATGAAACAATTATTTTTATACTATTAGATTTTTTATTAAAATTTAATAGGCTTTTAATTTTATCATGATACTCAGGATATATATTCTTCAGATAGTTTTTAAAGGGAAATTCCATGGAATTACTACTAGTGGGGCGTCCAAAAATTCTTTTAAAAACACTATTGCAGTATATGCAAGAGCAGCAACCGTTAGTATCTGAATTAATAATTGATATACCAACTGATAACTCATTGATAGAAGTACATAATAACTTATTAAAAATATCGTGATTTTTTCTTTCAGTTATATCTCTATTCACTGTAATAAAACAATCTTCGCCGTTAAATCGAATATAGTTTTTAGTGGATTCTACCCATACCTCTTCCCCATCTGGTCTTATAATTTTTATTTCAGATGTTACAGGAAACTTTTTTTTAGTATGAGATAGTTCGATAGTTTTATGAAAAGCCGGGTGAACAGTCTCTTCTATATATTTATAATGTCCCATTTTAAATACTTCACTATTGGAATAACCTGTAATTTTCTCCAATGCCTTGTTTCTGTAAACGTACTTCCATTCATCATTTTTTGTATTTTTAAATATGCATATTCCATCAGACATTGCATTTAGATTAATATCTAAAATCTCTGAAAGAGATACATTATCTGTTATATCTCTTATAGTACACACTATGTAGGATATAGTATCCTTATTACTTAAATGAGGGGCTATATTCAGAAGTCCAATTCTTTTAGAATTACTTCCCGGAATAGGTACTTTATAATTATATATTGAATGTTTATTCTTAATAACATTTTTTTCGCATTCCAATATTTTATTGATCTCTCTTAAACCGAAAATATCAGATGCTGTAGAGCCGATTATATCGCTGTTATCATAAATACTGTTGCTGAGCATAAAAAAGGCTGTATTTGCATAGACATATTTAAGATTTGTGTCCTTCACATAAATTATTATTGGTGCCTCATCAAGGATGTGAGAATAGCGATTTAGTTTGCTTATTAATTTCTCATTTTTCTGTCTTAGTTCATTACAATTATTTTTTAAGTTTTTTACTGCCTGGATATTAACTGAAGGTATATTGCCAAATTCTTCTATTAATCTGTCGAGTTCATACTTTGCCTTGTCAATAGAAATTGATTTTTGTAATTTACTGTTTCTGCTTATGGGGTTATCTCTGTTTATATCTTCTATTTCAGTTAAATCAGAGAAAAGAGTGACAGAAACTTTAAGACAATCTGCCAATAATCTAATGTCTGCATCAGAAGGAGCATGCACACCTTTTTCCCAGCGATACAATGTAAAATAAGTTTTTCCTACAATTAAGGCCAATTTCGAAAGGGAGATTTTCCTTTCTCTACGAATTTCTCTAAACTTTTCTTTATTAAACATATAACCTCGGGATAAAAAAATAACAATTGATAATCAATACTGTCTATTCTTGGCTGCAAAGATTAGTATATCTTTCAATAGAATATAACGTTACGATGTTTTTGTCAATAATATAACGTTTCATATAATTATATTTTAAATAATATTTAATAGTTTTGGTACAAAAAATCAGTATGTGAATATAATTTATCGCCTTCTGTTTAAATGGGTTATGATTTTAATTATGTAGCATATCGTTATCTAGATATGTCATATTGAATAACATATATAATAATAAAATAAGAAAAGGTATATTTAAAATGGAAGGAATAATTAAAGCTGATAAGCTAAGAGGAGTTGTCATATGGATATGCATCATAGGTGCATTGGGCGGTCTATTATTCGGACTTGACCAGGGGTTTATAAACGGATCGCTTTCTTTTATAGAAAAGACATGGCACCTAACTGTTCCAGAGGGAGAATCATATGCTGGAATAATGCTTATAGGAGCTGTTGTAGGGGCTGGAGTTAGTGGCTGGATTTCAAGATTAATAGGAAGAAAATATACATTACTTGTTGCCTGTGTTTTCTTTGTCGTATTCTGCCTATGGGGTTCAATAACAAACAGCTTTGAAATATTATACTGGACCAGATTTTGCCTAGGGCTTGCAGTTGGTTCTGCTTCGTTTGTCGTACCAATTTATCTTTCCGAAATAGCACCCACAAGAATACGAGGAGCCATGATTTCACTTTATCAGTTTTTTATAACACTTGGTATATTTTTAATTTATTTTTCAAATGCCTGGATTGGTGCAGAGTATCACTCCTGGAGACTTATGCTTGGTGTAATTGCAGTACCTGCTGCTATCACCTTAATTCTCGTATTCTTTGTTCCTAAAACTCCAAGATGGCTTATGCTCAAAAAAAGAGATGATGAGGCTAAGAAAGTTTTAGTGAAGACACTTAATTCTGAAAAAGAAGTAAGTAACGAAATAAAAGAAATAAATGAGAGTCTTAAACTGGGTAATAAACTTAAAAGTATTAATAGTTTGAAAATGTTTGGTAAAAGCTTCTTTATGAAGGTACTTATACTTGGCGTTCTTCTGATGGTATTTCAGCAGTTAACAGGAATTAATACGGTTATTTACTATTCTACAACAATTTTTAGAGATGCAGGTTTCAGTGACCCGGCCGTAGCAACTATCCTTGTAGGTTTAACTAATATGCTGGCTACAATTTTAGCTATAGCATTCATAGATAAATTCGGGAAAAAACCTCTTCTTTATATCGGTCTGATAATTATGATTATAACACTGCTTACAATAGGATTTATGTTTACTCAGGGACATGATTTAGCAGCCTTTGAACAAATCATAATGCTTGTTTCTACATTGGTGTTCATTATCGGATTTGAACTTTCTCTTGGACCGATTGCTTGGGTTATGTGTGCTGAAATCTTTCCACTGGAAGGTCGTGAAATTGGTGTAACTATTACAACTTTAACTAACTGGGTATTCGCATTTATCGTAGTAAGATTTTCTCTGACAATAATGAATGCATGGGGGGGGGCAAGTTTATTCTTCATCTTCGCAGGATTCTGTATTGTTGGTATTTTCATTACTAAATATTTTATCCCTGAAACAAAAGGAGTGTCACTTGAAAAACTGGAAGCTAATCTGAAGAACGGTAGAAAGTTAAAAAGCATAGGGGCATAAATTTGACCAGATTCTCATTTTGAGATTATTAAATAGTAGAAACCTGTTATTAAATACTCTTATACTATAAAACGGAACAGAATATGTTTATTTTTGTTGATTAATCATACTGCATTTTTGACAAAATATAAGCAGTAATATATTGAATATCAAAGATCTATATAAAATATCAATAAATATGGGGGATTCTATGTCAAGTTCTATGACAGAAGGAAATATGGTAAAAAATATTCATCCTAAACTTAAACTTTTAACACTTCTTGTTGTAATTGTTGCTCCATTTTCCGGTTTACGTTACGGACTGGATATGGGAGTAATCGGCGGAGCACTGAAACTTATTGCATCAGAATACAAACTGACAGCAACACAACAGGGATTTATTGTAAGTGCAATTCTTATAGGAGGTGCACTTGCTCTTCTCATAGCAGGTTTTCTATCAGATATTTTTGGTAGGAAAAAGATGATTATTGTCGGAGCCTTGTTATTTGTCATAGGGGTATTTATTGTAGGATATTCAAACGGATATCATTCTTTTCTGGCCGGTCGCCTAATTATGGGATCTGGAATAGGCATTACATCAGTTTTAATTCCTCTTTATTTAGCAGAAGTGGCACCAGCACATATCAGAGGTATAGCTATTGTTGCGTATCAATTATGGTTAACTATCGGAATTTTTGCAGCGTATACAATAGATCTTGCGTATGTTAAAAGCGGTGACTGGAGAAGTATGTTTCTAATACTAAATTATCCGGGAATAGTTTTTCTTGTATGTTGTTTTGTATTTCCTGAAAGCCCTGTATGGTATTTTTTGAAAGGAAGAAATGATCTTTCCATTAAGGTTTTAAATAAAATCCACCATAAAAAAGAGGCTGCTTTTATAATGCATGAAATGGAAGTTCTAAAAACTAAAAATACAGCGGATGGAACTAACTCTTTCTTTAAAAAGGCATATATTATACCTTTTTTAATTGCCCTTGTTGTAGCTAGTTTATCACCATTAACAGGAATTGATGTAATTATTAATTACTGTCCTACAATACTTACAGCTTGTGGTATCAGTGCTCATAGTTCAATAGCAATAGGCGTAGCCGTAATGGCAGTAAATGTTGGTGCGACTGTTATAGCTATACTGTTGATTGAAAGGCTGGGAAGAAAACCTCTTCTTTTAATCAGCTCGTTTATTGCATTTATCTCATTAATTGTAATTGCATTCGGTACTATGCTTCCAAATGCAGATGCTATAAAAGTTATATTAATAGCTTCCGGTATGTTTGTTTTTATATTCGGTTTCGCCATAGGGATAGGAGTTGTAATGATGCTTGCTGTAAGCGAGCTTCTCCCAAGTAAAATAAGAGCAAGAGGTGTTTCAATTGCTGTTTTTTCAAACACGGTAATAGACGGTGCTCTTCTGGCTTCCTTTTTAGATGTTAAAATAGCCATTGGATATAGTACCGTATTCTTCATCCTCGGAGGAATTACATTGTTTAATTTTATATTTACTCTACTTTTCTTTCCGGAAACAAAAGGGAAATCTATTGAAGAAATTGAAGAAAGTTTCAGAAAGTGAAAATGGGAATTTAGTATAACTTCTGATTACTAAGGAGTTAACCTGCTAACCTATAAAATATCCCAATTTTTATAATTTAAGATGAATATAAAATTATCATATAAAGTATTAAAAGCTAATAATTATTTATATTAAAATGTTATTAAATTCTTAATAATCTAATTGCAAAGGAAACTTGCAAAGAAGCTTTAGATTATTAAGAACAAGTAAAATGCATAAGAATTAAATTTATAACATGGTTAAGTGAAGGCATTAACTTAAAACTTTGTAGTTTTGAACAAATTTTAATGGATATAGGTGCAAATATGCAACTTCACTCAAGAGAATAATCTGAGTATAGTCACAAAGCTTTAATTGATGCATTTGATAAATATAAAACTTTATTAAACATTATTAAAAAACAAGTGAGAGTAGTTCAAATTCAAATATCACAATTAAGAATGTTATGCTAGAGATAAAGAGTATTTTACAAATTGAAGAACTTATAAAAATCAGAACTTTTTTAATCGAATCTGCATCTAAGAAAATATAAATAAATCTTAACTAATTCAATTCATATTCATACTAAATAGTCTTCCAACTAAGTTGAGGCTGTTTTTTTTTAATTTCTTAGCAAACTGTTTTATTAAAGTGTTATCTGCATCAGTATTAATGATTAAAGTAAGGCATTATATAAGTGACTAGGAATTATATCCTTATAGGAAAGAATCAGGAAATGACATCAGAAAATAATAAGATCAGATCAATAGAACAACTGGATAGCAAGTAAAAAAGATAGGGTTTAAAGCTTTTGCAATATTTTTGTATTTTGTTGCAATTTTATTAATATTTCTATTGGGATTATTACCAAGCACTAATAAATATAACACGTGTTTGAATTTTATTCGTCTGCTAAACATTTTACCAGTAATTACTTGAAATAACATTTAATTACACTATTTGTTATATTAATAACAAAAAAATACTTTTAAGAAAATTAAATAACTTCAATGAAATATATAAAGCCAAAATTAAATATTATTGACATGTCCGCATCTGCTTATTGTGCTATGGGAACTTCTGCTAAAGGTAAGGGACCTGGTGGTTTTTTTTGCTGTTATAAAGGAGCAAATGTTACTGGAATGGGAGAATGTAATACTCATGGCAGTATTGCAAATGGAAAATATATGCAATGTGCTAAGGGATCAACAAATTATGAAGGTAGATGCAGTGGGGGCAGTGATGCTCGAGTAAATTGTTCTAGTGGTACAGAAGTATAATTTTAGCTAACTTAAATAATATTTTTTAAATAAAGAAATATTAAAAATTGAAAGTTAAATGCATAAATTGACCAGAGACGGCTACTTTTTTTGTTAGCTTAAATCCTGTCCCTAAGAATTTTAAGGTAGATTGTTAATATAGTCCATACTCTACTGTCCCCCCTCTCAAAAATAGACTATTTTTATCCAATCTTAATAACTTTAAGTACTAGAAAAAGATGTGAGCAGTTATGCTCATATCTATTTTGACAGCATGAATATAAAACAAGCTTTTTAAAAAAATTATATATATACTTGGAGCTAATAGCAATTTATGTAAAATTTATGTAAAAGCATGTATGTTAATGATAAGTAATTAAAGTAAATGATAGTAATTAAAAATATAAAACGAGGCTGATCGTAAATATTTGAGTTGAAAAAAAGAATGGCAGTGGGTTAGGGGTTCGGTTTATATGAGGTTAAACTAAGTTTAGTTAGTAGAAAAAAGCATAACTTGGTTATTTAACCTGTTTTAAAAAAGGACAAATCAAATATGAATAAAAGAAAAGTTCGCTGGGGTATTGCAGGGTTAGGGAATATTGCTAAACGCTTTGCTGATGATCTTGTGCGATACGCACCTAGTGGAGAATTATGCTCTGTAGCATCCAGTAGTATTGATAAAGCGAAGCAGTTCGCCGAAAAATTTAATTGTAAAAAATATTATGATTCATACATGGGTTTAGCTTCAGATAGTGAAATCGATGTTGTATATATATCAACAATCAACCCATTTCATAAACAGTTAGCAAGACTATTCTTGGAACATGGAAAACATGTGTTAGTGGAGAAACCAGCATTTATTAATAAAAATGACTGGGATGAAATCTTCAGAATTGCTGAATATAAAGGGTTGCTACTTGTTGAGGCGATGAAGACGGTAACTTTTCCTGCATATAGAAAACTTGTTTCCTTCCTAAAGGAGAACCAGATTAAGTTAGACCTAGTTCAGGCGTCATTTGGGACAACCAATGAGTTTGATGCAAATCATTGGTTGTTCAATAAGGATCAAAGTGGTGGGGCTAGTTTAGATGTTGGTATATACCCCCTATGGCTTTATAGCAATATTGTATATATAATGGGAGGAAAACTATCAGAACCGTCAGTTAAGATTAGCACTGAAAAATATAATATTGGAGTAGATGAGAGCGTTGAGTTTTTATTTGACTCAGCAATTAAAGGTGAACTTTCAGCATCTATCACTTCAGATTTACCTCGTCATGCTCGTTTAAGCGGAATTGATATTGATATTTTGATAACGGACAAATGGTGGAACCCAAAAAAAATTAAAATTACTTGGAAAGGAAAGCGATTCGATATAGATGAGCCCATAGTTGGTGGTGGCTTTCAATTTGAGGCTGAGCATATGTCTGACTTGATATTGAATAAGAAGAAATATTCTGACTTGATTATAAGTGATATAAGTCGAAATGTAATAGAATTAATAGAAAACGCTTTAAAGAAAAACAGTCTAAAACATTTAGTGTCATAATATTAAATATGGACATATTGGAATAATGGTTAAAGAATCTATTAAAATATCCAATAAAACAATCAGTAGAAAATCAAGTATAAATGAAGGCAATATAGAATACAATGACAGTCTGTCTACCTAACCGTGTAGATTTTTCATAGATATTAAAATTTTGTTCACGTATGGGAAATGGGGGTTTAATTATCTGAATTGAATGGTCTTTGTAAAAGTATAGTTTAGTGGTATTTCGTTAAAAAACTGATAAAATATTTTTTATATAATGTCAATTTTTCAACTATAACATTACTTATCATGATAAAAAAAAAGCTATCATTGTTAATGCCTATGATAATAGTTTTTCCTTTGCTATTCTTTAATTTAGTTTCTACTTTGAATTCTTCTGAAAAAAAAACATTATTGCATTCTGCAAGTGAACTTGATTATCCTCCATTTTGTATAGTAAACAAAAATGAAAAAGCCGATGGCTTTGCTGTTGACTTGCTAGAGTATGTTACACATGTAATGGGGATGCAAATAACATTTAAAGTCGCTCCTTGGCCAGAAATTAAAAATGAACTCAAAAATAGGAAACTTGACGTTCTTCCTTTTGTTGGTTACTCAAAAGAAAGAGCTAAGTATTTTGACTTTTCTATACCCTATATTGTTCTTTATGGCGGCATATTTACCAGAAAAAATAACACAACGATAAAGACAACAAAAGATCTGTATGGTACAGAAGTTATAGTGATGAAAGGCGATACAGCACATGAATATGTACTTAAAAATAAATTAACTGATAAAATCATCACAACAAAATCCTACGCTAATGCGTTTAAATTATTGTCAGAAGGGAAGCATGATGCTGTCGTTGTTAAGACAATAGTAGGTCATCAACTTATAGATCAACTATCGTTACACAATATACAACATGTTGGGCATACTGCAATGGAAGATGCGTTAATTCATCACCTCGGTAAAGATTTAATAAATTTTGAACAAAAATTCTCTTTTGCTGTTCCAAAAGGCAATAGAGCTACCCTTGATAAACTTAATAAAGGTTTGATCATTGCATTTAAAAACGGTACTTACAACAATCTTGTCAAAAAATGGTTTCATTTTTTGCCCAAAGAGCAAATCGATTTTTATACCATTATAAAATATGCCTTGCTATCAATAATATTTATTTCATTAGTTATTTTTGTTATTATTTTTATTATTCTAAAAAGACAGGTAAAAATCAAAACTAAAGAAATAAATAATCTGGCAAAATTTCCTTCTGAAAACCCTTTTCCTATAATACGAGTTGGCTTCAACAAAAACATTATATATGCAAATGAAGGCGCGCTTAAAGTGTTTAACAAAAAAAGAAGTAATTTTACTACCATCAAGAATCTTCCCCATTTGGAGAATTGCATAAATGAAGCTATTTCATCATCGAAAATAAACACAAATTTTAAAACAAAGGTTAATAATAGGTATTTCTCATGGTCTATAATTCCTATAATTAAAGAAAAATACATTAATATATATGGATCTGACATTACCATACAAAACAAAATAGAAAAAGACCTAGCAATAAAATCGCACAATTTAGGTGAACGCGTCAAAGAACTGAACTGCCTGTACGGTATCTCAAAACTTATAGAAAAACCCACTTTAGAGCTTAAACAAATTTATCAAGGTATTGTAGAACTTATTCCACCTGCTTGGCAATATCCTGAAGTTACCTCAGCAAGACTCCTAATCTTTAATGAGGAATTCAAAACAGCAGAATTTACTGGATCACACTGGAAACTTGAATCTTCTATCACTGTAGGCCCAAAAAAAGCTGGGTATCTGGAAGTATATTATAGTGTAGAAAAACCTCAGGATGCCATTGGGCCTTTTCTTAAAGAAGAAAAAGTACTACTTGATTTAATCACAGAACGTCTTGGTAGAGTTATAGAACAGATGAGTACACAGGATGAACTTACAAAAGCAAATAAGAAATTGGAAAAACTTGTATTTACTGACTCGCTAACAGGATTGATCAACAGAAAACCGTTCATGGATTTGTTAAATATATACATGAAAAAAGCTAAAAGAAATAATACAAAAATAGCTCTATTTTTTCTGGATATAAATAATTTTAAAAACATCAATGATGAGTATGGGCATGAAACTGGTGATTATATTTTGCGTACAGTTGCAGATAAAATTAAGGAAAATACACGGGAAAGTGATTTTTGTGGAAGGTGGGGTGGAGATGAATTTCTAATATGCATGGATACTATTAGTACTGATACCGAGATTATAAAATCTGCTCAGAGAATCAGTGAGATTTTTACTGAAAAATTTAAAGTTAATAATTTAATTATAGATATAGAAATTAGTATAGGGATTGCAGTTTATCCTATCGATGCAAAAAATGTTACAGAACTAGTGAGGTACAGCGATTTAGCAATGTATAAAGCTAAACAAACAAAAAGCTGCTTTTATTTCTATGATCAACATCTTGAGAATAAACGTATTTTTGATATGGCATTAACCCATGCTATGAAAAACAACGAATTTAAGACAGTATATCAGCCTATTGTTGACAGAAACAGGAAGCTTTACAGCATAGAAACTCTCTTAAGGTGGGAAAATTCTAAATTTGGTACTGTAATGCCTTTGGATTTTATTCCTTATATCGAAAAAAACAAACAAATAATTGAAGTTGGTAACTGGATATTCAGACAAGCTTGTGGCAAACTTAATAAATTAAAAAATAATAACCCTGAGGATATCTTTATTTCGGTCAATGTCTCACAATATCAGTTAGAAAGTAATTGTTTTGTAGACAATATTAACGACATTATAAAAGAAACTAAGGTTAATCCCAAAAATATCATATTTGAAATTACAGAAAAAACTCAAATACATAATATAGAAAAGATAAAGAAAACTCTGAATGATATTAAGAAAGTTGGCATAGGATTAATCGCCCTCGATGATTTTGGCTCAGGGTATTCTTCATTTAGTAATTTGTACAACCTCCCAATAAATATTGTAAAATTAGATAAGTTTTTTGTTGATAGGTTATATGTAAAAAAATACTATGAGGTTACTTCTGGTTTAATTATGCTTTTAAAGAAATATAACCTGAAAATTATTGCTGAAGGCATTGAAACTGAAAGACAGTTTAAGTTGCTGAAAAATATGGGATGTGATTATTTTCAGGGGTTTTATTTTGGGTATCCAGAATAAAACTTACTGCTCAGATTATTTTTTAGTGAGGGCTCAGTAATACTTCAAATCTCTCTATCCCCACACATTTGTCCCTACATTGCAGAGCTCTTACCATTTTGCGACTGGAGGAGAAAAAGAGAGGGCTACTTTTGTATTTATCTTTAAAACCTGCCCATTTAAACGAATTATGGGGTAGATTGTAGATATAGTCCATACTTCACTAGCCCCCAAATAGACTAATTTATACAATTTTAACAACTTTGTGAAGTTTGTTACTATCAGTATATTAGTCTAAAGATTTCAAAATATTATAGAACATTTTGTAATGTGTGAGATTGTTGGAATCAGTAAGCGTATTGGCTGCTTCCTTTTTACTTCCCTTTAGATATTGAAATGACAGTTAATCTACATTAAATTTAGTAAAATCAGTATTTCTACTTGAGGCTAAACGAGGCTAATGAAAGAAAAGTGGTAGCGGCTTAGGGACTCGAACCCCAGACACTCGGATTATGATTCCGATGCTCTAACCAACTGAGCTAAGCCGCCATGTTTAATTAAGAGTTATAAATTTAATGTTAATTATTTATCTTACAAGTTAAAAATTACAAAAGTTATCAATTTTTAATTATATCATATAGTGATACACAATATGTGGAGAGAGAAACGTGGATTATTGATAATAACAATTTGATTTTAGTATCATTTGGTACAATCTTTAATACACTGTAATTAATTTTGAAAATTAATATAAACCAAAGCCTTAATAAGGAGTTATTATCATGGCACAAAATATTGATGGTAAGCTTATTGCACAAAAAATCCACGAGGAAACTGCTGCTGAAACTAATAGAATTAAAGAAAAATATGGTTTACAGCCTGGGCTGGTTGTTGTTCTTATTGGTGAAGATCCAGCTTCGCAGGTATATGTTAATATGAAAGAAAAGAAATCAAAAGAACTTGGTTTCTATTCTGACAAAATAGTTCTTGATAAAAATGCTACAATGGATGAAGTTTTAACCTTGATCGATAAACTTAATAAAGATCCTAAAGTTCACGGTATTTTAGTACAATCACCACCACCACCGCAAATTGATGAAGATAAAGTTATTGAATCAATTGATCCAAAAAAAGATGTTGACTGTTTTCATGCAGAAAATGTTGGAAAAATGCTTATTGGTAAAACTGACGGTTTCTACCCTTGCACACCTTATGGCGTAATGAAACTTCTTGAGTACAGCGATGTAGATCCATGCGGTAAACATGCTGTTATAATTGGACGTTCAAATATTGTTGGCAAACCAATGATGTCTCTTCTCATGCAAAAGGCAAAAGGCGCTAATGCTACTGTTACTGTTTGTCATTCACGTACACCTAATATCCCTGAAATCGCAAGTCAGGCTGATATTTTAGTTGCAGCAATAGGTAAACCTGAATTTGTTACTGCTGATATGGTCAAAGATGGTGCAGTTGTTATTGATGTAGGTATCAACAGAGTAGATGATGCTAGTAAGAAAAGAGGTTATCGTCTAGTAGGTGATGTTGCATATGCTGAAGTAGCAGAAAAAGCTTCATTGATTACTCCTGTTCCAGGTGGAGTTGGACCAATGACTATTGCCATGCTTATGAATAATGCTTTAAAAGCATGTAAAATGCAAAATAATGTAGAATAATAAAGTTTTATAATTTATTATAAGAGAGCTCTATTTGAGCTCTCTTTTTTTTATCAAAAATTCTCTTGCCGAAATATATAAAATCCTGTTATAATTAATAAAATATTAAATATTATTTATTTGAGGATAAAGAGTTATGGCAAAGAAAATTAGAGTTTCAGATGTTGTATATATGAACGTTACAACACTGCTTGGAATCAGGTGGTTTGCTACAGCAGCTCAATATGGGGCTGCTTCCATACTTTTATGGATATTGGCAGCTTTTCTGTTTTTTGTTCCCCTTTCATTTATCCTCGCATAGTTTAGTTCAGTATTCCCTGAAAATAAAGGTGGAATGGTAGAATGGACAAAAGCAATTTTTGGAGAAAAAATAGCTTTTTATACCTCATGGTTCTATTTGATAGCGAATATTTTTTATTATCCTACACTTTTAACTTTTTCAGGAATAAGTCTTGCTTATGTAATAAATCCTGATCTTGCTTCCAGTAAACTATTCATAAGCTCTTATGTAATTGTTCTCTTTTGGGTGGGTACAGTTATTAATATCAAAGGAGTTGAATTTTTAGCAATATTTGCAAAATACGGAGGATTTTTAGGGAATATTCTTCCAATCATCGCCATTATAATATTGGCGCTTATATCTGTTTTTTTAATACATAGACCAGTTCCAACAAGCTATGCATTCAGTAACTGGTTCCATGATTTTACATCAAGCAACCTGCTGTTTCTTGCGACTTTGACGTTTGCTATGTCAGGAGGTGAACTGACTTCAGCTTTTGCCAGTGATATGCCCAACCCCAAAAAGGATTTTGCCAAGGCGACACTGATTTCCGCATTGCTTATTTCTGTATGTTATATTTTAGGTACAATCGCTTTAACACTTGTACTTAATCCACATGATATAGGCGCTGCTAGCGGCCCTCTACAGCTAATTTATAAAGTTACATCAATACTTGGCGCTGAATGGATAACTAAAGTTATCTGTATTTTGATTGCAGTTTCAACTAGTATAGGAGCGGCTCTTTGGATGGTTGGTACAATTAAAATGTTTACAGAAGGTAATGATAAAAAGTTTATACCTAAAACCTTGAGGAAAGAAAACAAGAATGGAATTCCTTCAAATGCACTCATTATACAGTCTGTCGTAGTCACTGTGATTGTACTTTTAACATCGTTGATGAAAACTGTTGAAAATCTCTACACTGTTCTAGTTATGATGGCTACAATAACACTTTTTATTGTTTACCTTGTGGTCTTGCTGGCATATTTTAAACTAAAATTTAAAATGCAGAAGGACAATAAATTTACAGGAATTTATGAGGTTCCTGGTAAAAAAGCAGGTGCTTTTACTGCATTTTTTCTTGCAACAATAGCAACAGTTGTAACAATAATAATTCCAATTTTTTCCCCTGGAAATAACAATGTTATAATCTATGAGTTAGAAATTATTGGCGGACCTATATTGTTTTGGATTATCGCATGGTTGTTGATACGTAAAGCAGAAAGAGCAGTCGCAGATTAAATTTATAAACTCTAAATAACCTTAACTGGTTATTTAGAGTTTAATAATTGCTGTAATAAAATAAATTATCTTTCTACTCCTGTATAAATAACAGAAGTAGTATCACAAGCAGGAATGATACCCGATTTTTTTAGTTTCATATAACCCGCAAAGCCGGATGATCCCGTAGGGTCGACTTTTATTCCAGTTAACTCTTTTGCCAAAGTGTTATATTTTTTCAGTTCTTCTTCATCTACTGTAATAGGTATGCCTCCGGTTCTGCACATGCCCTGCACAATTTTAAACCAGTCATAAGTAATATCATCCAAAATGCCGTGTGCTATGCTATGAGGTTCAAGTTCCCAGCTCCACATATAATTTGACATATGTTTTTTAGCAGCTTCTATCAATACAGGCTGAACTTTTTCATTAGTATAGTTCTCTCGAATAAATTTTGCGGTATTTTGTATTTCATCACTATGGCTTTTATAATATTCAAGAATTTTTTTATTCTCTTTATCTTTAAAAACAGCATCCAGATGAAAGTCAAATGAACATGGCAGCTGATTAAATTCGGCTATTTCCTTCATCAATAATAAATATGCTCTTACCAGCGGATAGCCGCCTTCAGTTTGAACAGCATAGATTTTAGGTAATTTTCTCAATATTCCTGCGGCGAACATTTCTTCCAGAGTCTGAAATGCAGCACTTGCTAAAGCGCCGCCGCCAACTTGGATTACAATTGAGTCTAATATTTGGTTTTTTGCTATTAATTCCGTCATCAGTTCCAGGCAGAGTGTCTGACCGCCTTCAATATTAGACCAGTTATCAGGACCTGAACAGGAAAAAGGTGTAGCTCCGGCAACCAAAGCGTCATGAAATTTATTGTAGCATGGATCACCTGTTTCTCCAGGTATTCTAGGGCATTCTATTATATTGGCTTCATAAAATTTAAGTTTATCAATGACATGCTGATTAACTCCAACAGGAATGAATACATCGATATCATAATTTGCTGCTTTAGCAATGGCTGCGGCGGCAAGCGCAGCATTTCCACAGCTGTAAACTGCAAGCTTAGGTTTATTTTCAATCATGCCAGCTCTATGAAGCACTTCAATGTATAATATATTTCCCATTAAATGACGTGCTTTATGAGAACCTGATACGTTGCCGGTTTCATTTTTGATTATTGTTTTTCCGCTAATACCCGGAATATTGTCTATTTCGACTAAAGGAGTAAAAAGAAATTCAGGTTCACCTATTGATGTTAGATTTTGATTTATTTCGTCCACGATTTCTTCAAAATCTATATTCAGATATTTTGCTAAATAGTATGAATAAAAATATCTTTTAAATAATTTATACGGACTGGAGTCATCTGTTTTATCGGCAATAATTTTACTTATTTTAAATCTGAAACCTGACGGTAAATGTTTTTCTAAGATATGATTTGCGTCATCTTGGCCACGGTTAATACACTCATGTACAGGTGTAAAAAAATCAAAGCTATATTCGGCGCCGCAGCCCACACATTTAAGATAGGATAATTCAATCATGATAATAATACTTGGTTAATTTATTTGTCTTTAAAATAGAATATTTTTCTAAAAGAAATGAAAAATATTTTCACAACCTTTAAAATTGATTTAATATAGAAGAAATTACAAGTTTAAATGGGATAATATCTCTAATATTTAGTGTGTTACTTTTTATCTTTTTGAACTATTTCACCTGGATTCGTACTAACCTTAGGCCAAAGTTTTCTTCCTGGATAAAATGAAGTATTTATACCTGTATGGACACCATCACCAATAATTACGCCAAACTTTCTTCTTGAAGTATCTATTAATTTATTTTTAACAAAACTTTTATGATTTTTGCCGTCATGCCGAAAATTAGCTGTTATTGTGCCGGCTCCGAAATTTGTTGCTTCACATATAACAGAATCTCCTACATAACTAAGATGTCCTACTTTGACATCGTTCATTAAAAGTGAGTTCTTTATTTCAACAGACTGGCCAACATGACAATTATTTCCAATATATGTACTTCCTCTTATATAGCAGTTAGGGCCGATTATGCAATTTTCACCAATTACCGCATTACCCTCAATATAAACACCCGGCAATAAAACTGTCCCTTCACCAATTTCAACAAAACCATCTATATTTACATTGTCTTTTATAGTTCCTTTTATATCATTTTCATTTAGAGTCCCAATGATATCCTCGTTAACATAGAGTAAATCCCATGGATGCATTATTAAGTGCGATTTATTATCAATGGGGATAAATTTTTTAAGTTCTGTGTTAGGTTCAACGCCTTTGGAAAACCATGCAACGGGTAACTCTTTATCATCAATAACGATACTTAAGGCTTTAGACAAAAAATTTTGAAACAGAGTATGCATTATGTCAAGTGAAGGCCAGAAATCAGATCTTATATTTAAAACTCTATCAAACGGACACTCTTTATTCAAAACCATTAATATATTTTCAAGTCTCCACTTTAATGCATCAATAAAAGGAATACCTGCTACATAACATTCAGATAATGTTCTAGTACAGGTAACAGGCTGCAAAGTATCAGAAGTTTCAATATCTATAATATTAACTTTTACGCTCATCCTATTGTCTCCTTTACTTTTTCTAATATTTTATTAGCCCATAATTCTGCTAATTCATTGCTGCTTGCTTCAACCATTATTCTCATTAAATTTTCTGTTCCTGAATACCTTACTAATACTCTTCCGTTATCTCCAAGTTCCTTTTCACACTCTTTAATTACTTTGCTTACTTCAGGTATATTTTCTATAGGTATTTTTTCTCTGACTTCGGTATTTACTAATGTTTGAGGAAACTCATCCATGCAGTTCGCAAGTTCAGCCAGAGTTTTTTGTTTATTGATCATCATCCTTAATACATGTAGCGCGGTAATTATACCGTCTCCTGTTGTAACATAGTCCATAAAAATGATATGGCCTGATTGTTCACCGCCAATATTAAAACCACCCTGATGCATTCTTTCAATAACGTATCTGTCACCGACCTTAGTTGTTTCCAAGTTTATTCCGGCTTTTTTCATTGCATGTTTTAAACCCAGATTGCTCATGACAGTTGTAACCAGTGTATTATTTGCAAGCCTGTTTCTTTCTTTAAAATCAATTGCGCACATTGCCAGCAGTCTGTCTCCGTTAATTACAGTACCTGTATTATCAAGCATAATTACTCTGTCAGCATCTCCGTCCAGACATATTCCTACATCAGCTTTATGTTCTCTTACAAGGTTTGAAATATTACCAGGTACAGTTGCTCCGCAATTTTTATTTATATTAATGCCATCTGGTGATACGGCTACTTTAATTACTTCAGCTCCAAGTTCTTTAAAAATCCATGGAGCAATGCAGTATCCAGCGCCATTTGCACAATCCAAAACTATCTTTAAACCTTTAAGGCTTTGACTCTTTATAGAGCTTTTTGCGAATTCAATATAGCGGCCTCTTGCATCGTCAATTCGGTACGCTTTACCAAGATGTTTTGTTTCAATGCTGCTTTTTATTTCTCCGCTGAACATTATTTTTTCAATGGCGAGTTCAACTTCGTCAGGTAGTTTAAAACCTTTCGGACCAAATAGTTTTATTCCGTTGTCCTTGTATGGATTATGAGAAGCTGTAATCATAATTCCGCAATCGGCATCAAAAGATTTTATCAAGTGGGCAATGGCCGGTGTCGGCATAGGGCCAACTTCCATAACATCCATTCCCATGCTGACTAAACCGCTGGTAAGTGCTGTTTCAAGCATATAACCGGATAAACGAGTGTCTTTGCCTATAACTGCTCTTGTGGTGCCATGACCTTTAGTTTCGAAATATACAGCTATCGCTTTTCCCAGTTGTAACGCTATTTCAGGGGTTATCGGATATATATTTGCTTTCCCTCTGATCCCATCTGTTCCAAAAAGCTTTTTTTCCATAACTACGTATCTCCTAGAGTTAACTGCCTGGTAAAAATATACCGAAATCTCTTTGCCAGTGATAAATACTTTTTAAACCATACTTATTTATTGAAACTTCAATTAAATCAAATCGATAATTAATTTTTTCCATACTAATTTCATTTAAATATGATCTGGCTGCTTTTTTTATCCGGCTAATCTGGTTCTTTGAAACCCAAATTTTATTTGTATAGTAGTTTTGATTTGGCTTATATCTGGTTTTAACTTCTATAAAGCATAAAGTTCTGCCGTCTCTTGCTATAATATCAATTTCTCCGGATCTGTTTTTGGGTCGGTAGCCTCTGCATAATATTTGATACTGTTTTGATTTAAGTAGCTTATATGATAATTTTTCGCCTTTAAAACCAAGTTTAATGTGTTTTGCTCTAAGCTTTTTAAATATCTTCATTATTATAAATTATTTTTTCTTAGAACTGCCGCCGCTGCCGGATGAAGAGGGTTGGATTAACCTGAGGAATAGAGCAATTACAAGGCAGGTAATAGGAATAACGTATAGCATTATAGTTTTACCTTGAAAGAAAAGTGAATTCTGTGCCAGTGCATTAACATTCATGGGTTCTGTTTTACTATAAATATAATCGTTTAAAATTGGATTTGCCATCTTCATGATCGGAAAGGCCGCCAGCATTCCAAGAAGTATCCAAAGTGAATACAATTTGCCGCTTGCAAGAGATGCAATGGCTGTTATCGGTATATGACCGCAGAAGGCTACTCCCAAACCTGTAATAATAGCACCGATAACAATAGCCCAGAATTGATAATTGCCTGGATTGAGTTGTATGATGTTATATTTCGAAGTGAAATAAAAAATTGGAACACCTACTGCAACAGAAACAAGAAATACAATTGCAAAGGTGTTATCTTTAAAACTGAATTGATCAATTAATGTTTTTCTATACGCTAAACCTGATTTTAATAAAATAAAACCAAATATAAAACCCAGTATCAGTGATACAAACAGTCTCGGATTTCCAGTCAGTGCAAGTGGCTGCATATTCTTCCTTTATATTTATTTATCTTTTTTATCTTCAACTTTTATTGTTAGTATTGTTCCGATAACAACGGATTCAACGAATACAATAATTATAAATACTGCAACAATCATGTATAGACCTAAACTGTCGCTCCATAGTTTGAAAAAAGTGTTTCCTGCAATGATTAATCCTGCCATAACAAGAAAACCACCGAGAAATGATAGAACAGGTCCTATTGTAAGGTAGTATGAAGGTCCTTTAGACATATGTTCTTCAGGAAATAACAGCAATTTGAAGTTTTTACCTGAAATTGCCGCGATTAGTGCTCCCAGAAAAACTCCTATTATAAAAAGCTCCTGACCGTCCAACTGAGGTGTATAACCGTTATAAATTTCTTGTGCCTCTGTTATTAGCAGCTGATATGAACTTAAAACTCCCAATGGTTCATTAAGGAGATATAAGCTTAACATAAATAATAAAGCCATTAAAATACCTGTTGTCCATGGAGACATATGACCTGAAGTTAGTTTGTTCCACATTTTTTCATTATCCTAAATTGGTTTATTCATATATATTTCTGAACCGGCCCTTAAAGCTCTGTTTGCATGACATAAGGCTAAACCCAGTGCATCTGTTGCATCATCTTCTATATTTGAAATATCAATTTCAAGCAGTGATGACATAACTACAGCTACCTGTTGTTTTGAAGCTGTTCCTATTCCTCCTGCACTTAATTTTACTTCCTTTGGAGAATAAGCATATGCCGGTATGCCTGCTTCTGCTAATACTGTCATTACACAGCCTCTGGCATAACCAAGTATCATTGTTGTTTTAATATTTTTAAAGTAGAACGCACCTTCAATGGCCGCAGCATCAATATTGAATTTTGAAATAAGTTCTCTTATACCGCCTGCCAGGCGCTTTAAACACTCACTGTGAGATATAGTTTTAGAGTTTTTTATAACACCGCAGTCAAGCGCTTCAAAAGAATTTTCTTCAGCACGAATTATACCGTAGCCTGTACACCTTATTGCAGTATCAATACCTAGAATTATCATACTTTTTATATTAAATACATATGAGTTAATTATGAAATAATATTTAGTGATTATAAAAGATATTTATAATTTTGCAAAGTTAAGAGATAAAGAGTAAGAGAAATAGTTATCGGTATTTTAGATAACATTAATTGTTTAATACCGATAACATAAATTGCTATTTAATTTTGGTCAAGTTTTTCTAGAACGTCATCAGAAAAATCAAAGTTGGCATATACTGCCTGTACATCTTCAAGATCTTCAAATTTGTCTATAAGTTTTAATAATTTTTCAGCAGTATTAATATCTGCAATTTTAACTGTATTTTCAGGTTTTCTTGCTAAGTTTGCTTCTTCCGGAGTTATTTTTGCTTCTTCAAGAACATTGGAGATAGTTAAGAAAGCATCAGGTGCCCCCCATATTTCGGCAGTTCCGTCAGAGACTTCAATATCTTCGACATCGGCTTCAATCAGAAGTTCCATAAGATTTTCTTCATCAGCGTGTTCACCTGTAACAATAAAGTGTGATTTTCTATGGAACATCCATGTTACAGCTCCACTGCCAGCCATATTGCCGCCATTTCTATCAAATGTAAGACGAACTTCACCACCTGTGCGATTTCTGTTATCTGTTAGGCATTCTACTAAAATTGCTACTCCTTCATGTCCGTAACCTTCATAAAGAATTTCTTCGTAGTTAGCTGTATCTGAATCGCCTGCAGCCTTTTTTATTGCACGGTCAATATTTGAATTAGGCATATTAGCTGCTCTTGCAGCTATCAATGCCGAGCGAAGTGTTGTGTTTGCCGTCTGATCTGCACCACCCTGCTTTACTGCTATAATAATTTCTTTGGTGATACGTGAAAAAATTCTTCCTCTTTTTTTATCAGCGGCACCTTTTTTGTGTTTTATATTTGCCCATTTGCTGTGTCCTGACATGATATACTCCAATCAATTTTATTATAATATTTAATATAACTCTATAAAAATGAAGCTAATAACAAGTATTGTTAATATGCTTTCAAAACATCTATAATAATCATCCATTCAAAAAAAAGCAACATATTGAATATAAATTTAAATATCAATAAGATATGATTTTTTTTAATTAAAGAATGAGACTGATGATGAATTCTTTAATTCTTTATTTTTTATTATTTGAAACAACCAGAAAACCACGGGTTACTTTAGAAGTGCCGTCTATAGTGTTCATCTGATTGTAGAGAGTGCTCATACTGATCCAGTATGGACCGTGTTCATATCTTGCAACATCTAAAAAAAGGACTTTGTTTTCCTTTATATTGTAAGCCGCCAATGGGGAAAAGTGTCCGCCTCCAGGGATATTAGGAGACATGGATGGTTGTAAAATATTAGCGATTACATATGTATTGCTCTTATGTATTGCGCTTTTGATTATATCGCCGGCTTTCTCTGAAGTTATATTGCCGGCATGATAGATTTTAACATTTACTCCAAATGTTTTTAGTACTTTTGCTTCCTGATCTAGAGTTAGACCATTTGAATATATATCTGCAGGAGTTGTTATTTTAAGAACAGCAGGTGTAAAAATATCTGTTTGAGTAAAATATTTAAATGGTGCATAGTGTGGGTCTACCGGACCTCTGTCTTTCATTAAACTATTTAGTGTTATTACTGCACTTGCCACAGCACAATAACGCCTATTTGCCTGTGTTTCATAGTTTTGGCTTAACATTAAGAAATTATGAGAAAGAGATTGACTTAATAAATTTTGTCCTTTAATTGAATTGTAATTAATTAAAGAATTGTTTGACGCTAATACTCCATAGGACAGCAATGTGACAGAAATAATCACAAATACAGTTTTAGTAAATAATTTCATTTGTTCTCTGCTTTTTTTTGATTTGTGTGAATTTTCTAGTATGAAAGATCTGTAAAATATCTTGTACAAATTATTTTACAAATTATTGTTAGCACAGAATTCGAATCGTAAATTTATATAGAACTTCAGTTTTACTTGTTTTATGATTGATTACAGATTACCTTATAAACTTTTAAATTAATTTATAATTAAAAAATAGGGAATTAAAATGCATACAGAATATCATAAATGGTTCAGCCCTAATTTGGGAAAAGATATGGAATTAAAAATCTACGGACATTATGGACAGTCCTTTATTGTTTTTCCAACATCAAAGGGACATTTCAATGACTATGAAGGCATGGGCATGGTAGACAAAATCAGCAGTTTTATTGATGGCGGGAAAATTAAACTGTTCGCTATAGGTAGTGTTGATGAAGAGTCATTGTATAATTTATCCATTTCTCCTTATGATAGAAATGCCAGACAGGAAGCTTATTATAAATATGTTACAGATGAAGTTGTACCTTTCATCAGAAATCACTGTAATTCTCCTGAAGAGCGGCCAATGGCAACAGGAGTAAGCATGGGGGCTTATCATTCAGTTAATTATTTTCTGAAATATCCTGCTGTATGCGGCGGAACAATAGCCTTAAGCGGATTATACAGATTAGACAGAAATGAATTCAAATTATCCGCTGATGATATAAAAGATGTTTATTATAATTCACCTGTACATTATCTTCCTAATATTACTGATCATGAGACATTAGAACTGTATAGAAAAAGTAATATTATTGTTTGCACAGGTCAGGGTGCATGGGAAGATGAAGCAATTGCCGATACTAGAGACCTTGAATATTCACTGAGAGATAAAGGCATCACTGCGTGGATAGATTACTGGGGATTTGATGTAAATCATGACTGGCCTTGGTGGTTTATTCAAATGAATCATTTTCTTAATAAACTTTATTAATTAGTTTATATAAAACAATTTAAACGGGATAATTTATATTATCCCGTTTTTTTATAAATATAATAAATACTTTGTTTTAAGCCTGTTTATTTGTAAATATAATATTTATTCTTAAGGTAATAAAAAATATATATAATTTGAGGAATAGATTTAAATGGCTAAAAAACCAATTGCAATAGATACATATGATCTTTGCAGTATTAGAAATATTGGAATAATTGCTCATATTGATGCCGGAAAAACAACACTGACAGAACGTTTCCTTTATTATTCCGGGAAAACACATAGAATTGGAGATATCGATTCAGGTAATACTGTCATGGATTACCTCGATGAGGAAAGAAGCAGGGGAATAACAATTGTAGCGGCAGCAGCTTCTTTTCCGTGGGAAAACAGTCTTTATCATCTTATTGATACACCGGGACATATTGACTTTACTGCTGAAGTTGAGAGATCATTGAGAGTGATTGGAGGAGCTGTTGTTATTTTTAGCGGTGTAGAAGGTGTAGAAGCTCAGAGTGAAAAAGTCTGGAGACAGTCTATAAGGTATAAAGTACCTAAAATTGCTTTTATCAATAAACTTGATCGAATGGGTGCTTCATTCGATAGAGTTTATAATGAAATAGAGAATAAATTTCCCGGAATAAAAGTGGCTCCGATTCAGATACCTGTAGGTATTGAATCAGATTTATCAGGTGTAATAGACTTAATAAATATGAAATATCTTACTTTCGACAATGATGATGGTTCAAATGTTGTTATTTCAGAAATACCTGATTCTGCTTTGGGATGTGCGGAGAAAGCTAAAGAAAAAATGTTATCTTCTATTGCTGATTTATCTGATGAGATTGCAGAGTTGTATTTAGAGGAAGAAAAAATACCTGAAAAACTTTTAAAAGAGACAATTAGAAAACTTGTAATAAAAAATAAACTTTGCCCTATTCTTTGCGGTTCAGCAAAAAAAAATATAGGCGTTCAGCCTGTATTAAATGCTATTGGGGAGTATCTGCCAAGTCCTAATGATACACCGACATATAAAGCAATAAATCCGAAAAACAATGAAGAAATTGAAATAAATATAAATGATTCAAACTTTTCGGGCCTCGTTTTCAAAGTAGTTGCAAGCGGTAGTGCGGATCTGCTTTACCTAAGAACTTATAGCGGGCAGTTAACCACAGATATGACTGTTATGAACACCAGAACTAAAGAGAAGCTGAAAATAAAAAGAATTCTTCGTTTATACGCTAAAAATATTGAAGCTATTGAGAAAGTAGGACCTGGTGATATTGTCGGAATAGTCGGCTTAAAAGATGTTACTACCGGGGATACTTTATGCTCAGTTGGCAAACCGGTTCTGTTTGAAGGAGTAAATTTTCCTGAGCCAGTTATTTCGTTGGCAATTGAACCTAAGTTTTCAAAAGAAAAAGAAAAACTTCAATCGGCTTTGGAAATGATATGCAGAGAAGATCCGACTCTGTATTTGAAAATTCACGAAGGAACTGGTCAGTTTTTACTTTCAGGTATGGGGGAACTGCATTTAGAAATCAACTGTAACAGGTTAAAAGATGAATTTAATCTTGATATAAGGAATGGTGCTCCTCGGGTTGTTTACAGAGAAACTTTAAAAGAAGAGAGTGTTATTACCGGTATTTTTGATAAAACTATTGGTGAAAAAGATCTCTATGCTGAAGTAAAAATGAGATTGACACCTGTGCCTAGATTAGAATCTGGAATTGAAGTTAATCTTGACATTAAAGGTAGAAAATCTATCCCAAACAGCTGGGTAAAAACAGCAGAGGAAACTTTGCATAACGGATTAAAGACAGGCGGTAACTGGGGGTATCCTCTTATTTATTTAAAGGCAACATTGTTAGAAATAAAAGGAACCACAGATAAAACTATTGACGGTGCTGTTGCTGGAGCTGTTCTAAATGGAATTGAAAATGCTATCCGCAAAGGCACTATTCTTTTAGAGCCTATAACTAAACTTGAAATATTGAGTCCAGAGAACAGCATAGGAGAAATAACAGGTTACCTTCAGGCCAAAAGGGCTATAATTAGCAGTATAGAAAATCTGCTTGATATTAAAAAACTTGATTGTGAAGTTCCCCTTGTGGAAATGTTCGGATTCAGTAAAGCTTTACCAAAACTTTCCGGGGGAAGGGCTTCTTTCAGCATGGAACCTTGCGGTTATCAGGAAATATCTGAGGCTGATCTTATGCGTTTGCAAAATAGATAATATTTAACATAGAGAGATATAAGTGGAATCATGGATAATAAAATTTCATACTCAGACGCCGGTGTAGATATTGATTTGGCACAGAATTTACTAAAAAAGGTAAAAAGTAAAATAGCTTTGGCAAAACGACCTGAAATGCTGGCTCCGGTAGGAGGGTTTGGTGGACTTTTTCAATTGGATTTGAGTAAATATAATAATCCTGTTTTAGTTTCAAGTATAGATGGCATAGGAACTAAAATCCTTGTAGCCATCAAAATGGGGAAATTTGATACTTTAGGTTATGATATTGTCCATCACTGTATTAATGACATAGCTGTTCAGGGTGCTGAACCATTATATTTTCTTGATTATTTTGGGACTGGCAAGCTTAAATCTCCTCAATATGAAGAAGTTCTATGCGGAATAGCCGATGCATGCGCAAATAATAATTGTGCTCTCTTAGGGGGCGAAACAGCTGAAATGCCTGGTATGTATGGAGATGATTTTGACCTTGTCGGTGTGATTAACGGCGTAGTTGACAAGGATAAACTTATAACAGGTGAGCATATTGATGAAAACTGTATTGCCATAGGATTAAATTCCAACGGGCTTCATACAAACGGCTATAGCCTGGCTCGAAAAGTTTTATTTGAAGCTGGAAATCTGGATGTTTTTGAAAAACATAAGGATCTGGAAGGAGATAGTGTTGGCGAGGCACTGTTAAAACCTCATACATGTTACTGGAAAGCAGTTAAAGGTTTATTTAATGCAGGTATTTCAGTAAAGGGAATTGCACATATAACCGGAGGTGGACTATATGATAATGTCCCCAGAATTTTACCTGAAGGTATAGGTGCTGAATTTTATTCAGATGCTCTGCCTGTACCTCCGATTTTCAAACTTATTCAAAAAATCAGCAATATTGATAGCAGAGAGTTGTACAGAACTTTTAATATGGGTATTGGGATGATATTTTTTGTGGATGAAAAAGATTCTGATAAAACATTAAGAGCTTGTACGGAACTTGGCTATAAGGCCGCTGTATGCGGTAAAGCTTTAAAAAATAAAAATGAAATTATTGTGAATTAATTTTTGCTCTTTATAGAAATAATCATCATGTTATTGTGGTAACATGATGTAATGTTTATCTGAGTTATGAATCTGGAATCAAAGATTACAGAATACATATTTAATAAACATTATTCCCGTATGTGCCGCACATTTTGCTTAAATAGGTGATTTTTATTTTTTTCTCTTCGTGCATTGTTTTTATGATATCGCCTATAGAAACAATGCCGATCAGTTTACCGTTATCCCATACAGGTGCATATCTTACTCTTTCCTGAGTAAGAATATTCATAACGTCATTAACGTCATCATTGGCATTTGTGCAAAGAAGCTTAGAGAACATTATATCCTTAACTTTTTTATCTAAAAAAGTATTAAATTTCCAACAGTTTTTTATGAACATTTTTTCGGTGATAATTCCGGTATAGCTTTCTGGATTTTTATTCTCTTCAATAACAATTAGTGCGCCTACATTTTTCTCAGTCATTTTTTTGGCAGCTTCCCTGAGTGTTGCATTTTCCTCTATAGTATAAACAGTCTCATGATTACTTTTTTCAGCAAGGACTTTAATCAGTTTCATGATAAGCTCCTGACTATTATTAAAATTTTAATTTAAAGCTTTCTATATAAGCTATTATATATTCTTAAACTGTTATTTATAAAGGTGTAAAAATAAAAAACTCCGGTTTTACAATTGCGCTGATATATTTCAATTTACGCTTGCTATAATTATTAGTTTCGGATATTTTAGACTTCTGCTTGAGGGAAAATGACAAAAATAGATATTAAATAATATTTGAGAAATAATTTATAGGGGGAGAGAATGTCTGATGACTGCAAGGTAAAAGTTGAGGAACTGGATAAATTTAAAAATATTAAAAAGGCAGATAAAGCCTGGATTGCAACTTTTTTTGGTACGTCTATAGGGTCAGGTATTTTATTTCTTCCCATTATGGCAGGTATGGCCGGTTTTTATGTAACAGTTGTTGTTATGATTCTGGCATTTGTTACATCGTATTTTGCACAGAAACTTTATGGTTTGGTTTTAGTTAATTCTGAAAAAGCCCAAAGTTATAATAAAGCCATTGAAGAATATCTTGGTTTCGGATTAGCTTCAATTGTGTCTTTTATATTTACTATTCTGCTTTTCGGTGGAGTTATTGCATTTTCTACCGGTTTAAATACTGATATCGGTGAATTTTTATACCAGTATAAAATTACTTCTGCAAATATCAGTTCAAACCCCATGTTTCCTTTTGTGATGCTTCTGATTATTGTTTTATTTATGGTTTTTACTGAAAGTTTTCTTCTTAAATTTGTTGATAAGCTGACTTCAGTATTAATTGTTCTACTGATCATATTAGCAATTATGTTTATTCCTTATTGGAGATTTGATACTTTTCTTCAGTTTCCAACTGACCTGAAAACCGTATTCAGGAATGTCTTCTTATGTTTTCCACTGTATATGGGGGCACTGTTTTTTTATCAGGCACTATCGCCGATGGTAATGTACTATAGAAAAAATTATCCTGAACTGAGCAAAGAGGAACATGAGAAAAAAGTAATAAAATTGAATAAATTTGCAGTTATTATTTTATCTTTTTTCACAGGAATTTTTATATTGTCTTCAGCTTTTACGCTAACTCCTGCAAGTATCAGCTACGCTTATACTCATAATATTTCAGCTTTAGCTGTTGTAGGAGCAGGTTCACCCCCTACATTTACTCTTGGAGCAATAAAATTTTTAAGTTATTTAGTAATATTTTTTGGTTTACTAACATCTTTTTTCGGATTATCATTGGGTTTGATAGAATTGCTGCAGAATCAGATTCCATTTCCTAAAAAATGGAGCGATTTAAAGAAAAAAAGAGTAACAACGATATCGCTGATGATATTCATTTGGATTTTTACTACTTTTAATATTAATGTTCTTGGAATTATGGGACTGTTTTCTACACCATTCAATGCTCTGATTTTATTTATTATTCCTGCAGGTCTTGTTCTGTTTAATAAACGACTTAAAAAATATTCTAAAATTGCAGCGTTAATTATGCTTATTATAGGTATATTTACTGCTTTTTCTTATTTTCTGGGGCTTATTCTTTAAATGATAATGAGACTAAATTAGCAGAATAGATTATATTATTAATCTGAATTATGTGTAATTACGAATTAATATGTAAAGTTTAAATATACCGTATTTGCAATTAATATCTTGAGTGCTAAAGTCATTTTTTTGTGTAATAGCGTATATGCTTAATAAGCAGTATAATATGATAAAACATTTAATCGTAGATAAGTTAACTTAAGATATGAATACAATTAAAACTTTGGTAATCCCGGATAGAATTCATACAAGACTGCAGGCTGAAATATATTTTGCTTTCGAATCAGCTTTAAAGAGTTCTGATATTCCTGACGGCATAAAACTTGTTTATTCTGTCTTCAATCCTTTTATGGCTAAATATCAATTTCCAAGTAAATTTTACGACAGGCAGATAGAGTTTATGAAACTGTTGAGTAGTGATCTTTCCCAAAAAATAATTGATATTAAAGATAATATGAAAAAGAAGGATACACTTTGGGAAGCGATTCAAAAATATATGGGGAAAAAACCAGATTCTATTTTAGCCAGAGTATATAATGAACTGGAAAATTTTTTAATCGAATATTCTTTTATAATTATAGAATCTACAGCCAGGACAGCAATTCACCCATTTTATTACGATAAAAAACAAACTGAAATTAATTATGATTTTGCAAAAGAGTACGATCTTATTGACACGCTTCTTGGTTTATTTTATATAGATATAGCATTAAAATATAAAATTCCTATGTTTGCCACCTGTCACGGTGCTCAGTTGGCATATCTGCATGCTGGAGGTGGGATGAAGATATTAGTCAATCCCTACTATTTTGTTCCTGAAAACTACTACTATCCTAAGCATAACCCTCATGGAGGACCTGTTGAAATCTGGCAGTTTGATGAAGATCTTCTCAATGCCAGAAATATAAGAAACGGAAGTGAAATTTCTGTAATTAGAACACCTCTACCTGATTTATTTAACCCAGGGGATAAAGATGAGAAAAAATATATAAACAGAGACTTTAATCAAACTTTGGCAATGACTGCTCCAGTTCCTGAAAATATTGATATCCTATTGTACCATCCATTAAGTATGTTTGTTGCTGAAATGGAAGAGTTTGAAGTAAAAGAAGAGATACTTGAATATCCCGAAGTGAGTAAAGAAAAAATTAAGGAATTTAAAAGATTATTAAAACCTGATGTCATTGTAGATGCATTTACTTATAAATGTATCTATGCCTTTCAGCACCATCCTCATTATGATTATAACTTTGAAAGTAATTCTGAAATATTTAAATATTTGATCAGAAAAGTTATTTCATCCTAAAAGCTCTTTTTTAAACTATTACAGGTTTAAAGACAATATTGTATATAATAAAAGATTTTCTTTTGCGATTATGATTATATGCATGTATCAGTATTTATGTAATGATAAAAATATTTATTCATGATCATATATAAATACGCTTTAGTTTGAAATTAGAGTAAATATAAATTAAGAGGGTATATAAATGAAAATAAGAGCTGCAGTTGCATGGGAACCCAAAAAACCTTTGAGCGTTGAAGAAATTAATCTTGATGGTCCAAAAGAAGGAGAAGTACTGGTAAAAGTTCATGCATCCGGTGTCTGTCATACTGATGCCTTTACTCTTTCTGGAGAAGATCCAGAAGGTTCTTTTCCATGTATTTTAGGGCATGAAGGCGGTTGTGAAGTAATTGAATGCGGTAAAGGTGTTAAGAGTTTAAAGTCAGGGGATCATGTTATTCCTCTTTATTTATCTGAGTGTGGAGTGTGTGATAATTGTAAATCTGGAAAAACTAACTTATGTCAGGCTATTTCAGATACCGAATGGACAGGTTATATGCCTGATGGGACGCGTCGTTTTTCTAAAAATGGCAAAGAGATATATCATTATATGGGATGTTCAACATTTGCCGAGTATACAATAGTACCTGAAATTGCACTGGCAAAAATTAACAAAACAGCTCCGCTTGATAAAGTGTGCTTGCTAGGCTGTGGAATTACTACTGGCATAGGTGCAGTATTGAATACTGCTAAAGTAGAACCGGGATCAACAGTTGCCGTATTTGGTCTTGGTGGAATTGGTCTTTCATGTGTCCAGGGTGCAGTAATGGCAGGGGCAAAACGGATTATTGCAATTGATGTTAATACTAATAAATTTGAGTTTGCCAAACAGCTTGGAGCAACTGATTTTGTAAATCCAGCTGCAGTTAAAGGAAATTTTGTAGAATATATGCAGGATACATTTAATGGTGGTCCTGATTACTCATTTGAATGTATCGGAAATGTGCATGTTATGCGTGATGCGCTTGAATGCACGCATATTGGTTGGGGTGTTTCAACTGTTATAGGTGTTGCAGGAGCCGGACAGGAAGTACATACACGTCCTTTTAATCTAGTTTGCGGACGTGTCTGGAAAGGTACCGCCTTCGGAGGAGTAAAAGGCAGATCTGAACTGCCAGGCTATGTAGATCGTTATTTGGAAGGGAAGCTGGAAATAGACAGCTTTGTAACGCATACAATGCCGCTTGAAGATATCAACAGGGCTTTTGACCTAATGCATAAAGGTGAAACTATTCGTTCAGTCATCACTTTTGATTGAAAAATTTGAAAAAATAAAGGAACTGTATCAATAGTTGTCAATAGATGCATAACAGTTAGTCCACAACTTTAGTTGCGAATTGAGATGTATTCCCAAAATAGATCTTTATGTATTGATATTGATAAAAAAGCAATTCCCGGTAAATTTGCCTTTGATAAAGTTCTTTTTATGGAGATATATATAATGAATCAAATTGAAAAAGTTAAGGAGTTCGGAGGTTATTTAACACGTTATACGCATAATTCGTCTGTCTGTAATTGTAAAATGACTTTTACAGTATATCTGCCGCCTCAGGTAGAGGAGAAAAAAGTTCCTACTTTATATTGGCTGTCGGGATTAACATGCACAGATGAAAATGCAAGCACTAAATTGGGAGCACAGCGTTTTGCTTCAAAGCATGGTATTGCCGTTGTATTTCCTGATACGAGCCCGAGAGGAGATGATGTACCAGATGTCCCCGGAAAATATGATTTGGGGCAGGGCGCTGGTTTTTATGTTAACAGTAATCAGAGAACCTGGACAAAAAATTTCCAGATGTATGATTATGTTACAAAGGAACTACCTGAACTTCTAGAGAGAAAGCTTCCTTTAATTCCTGGATTAAAATCAGTAAGCGGTCATTCTATGGGGGGGCACGGAGCTTTGATATGTGCTTTGAAAGATCCTGAAGCATATAAATCAGCATCAGCTTTTGCTCCTATTTGCAATCCTGTTAATTGTGGTTGGGGAAAAGGCTGTTTTGGTGCTTACCTTGGTGATGATGTGAAAGATTGGAAAGAGTATGATGCCACATTTCTGGTTCAGAAAGGAATAAAGCTTCCTTATGAATTATTGGTAGATTTAGGTACAGATGATGAATTTTTAGAAGAAGGGCAGTTACTGCCTGATAATTTACTGTCTGCCTGTAAAAAAGCAGGTGTGAAAATAAATTTTAGAAGACATGACGGCTATGATCATAGTTTTCAATTTATTTCGACATTTATTGATGAGCATATTGCTTATCATGCTGTACATTTATTGTAGATTTTAAAATATAACAAACAGAAACTCTGTTTGTTATATTTGGAATAATTATTTATTCCCGCATGCTTCCAATTATGTAATGCAAGGTAAGAATTTATAATTGATAACTCAAATAAAGTTTAATTTAGAATAATCACAAATGGTATTGGATTTACAACTTGATAATACCGATACCGCTTAAAAATATTATGATTATTGCTACCGGAACTACGAACCTGATAACAAACAGGTAATACGGGAAATATCTGACAGGAAGTAAACCCTTATTTGATAACTCATCTCTAACTTTTGCTCTCCCTAAGAACCAGCCTACAAATACAGCAAAAATTAAACTCCCTATAGGCATTCCATAATTTGCAGTAAGATTGTTGCAGATGTCAAAGAAAGTATTGCCGCCTATTTTTACTCCGCTCATAATACCGAAAGAAAGAGAGCATGGAATACTCAGAATGGCCACTATTATAATACTTATGAATGTCGCTTGTTTTCTAGTAAGTCTGATTTGTTCTCTTACAGATGTTACAATCGGTTCTAACATTGAAATAGTAGTTGTTAAAGCTGCAACAGCCATTAGCAGGAAAAAAATTATTGAGAAGAAGTAACCTCCGCCCATATGCTGAAAAATATTCGGGAGAGTTACAAATGCCAGTCCAGGACCTTCACCTGGGCTAATGCCAAAAGTAAAAGCAGCAGGGAAAATTACAAAGCCGGCAAGAAGAGAAATTGAACAGTTTAAACAGCATATTTGAACAATCGCAGATCCAAGTTTTTCTTTTTTCTTAATATAAGAGCCGTAAGTTATCATTGTTCCGGCACCGAGACTCAATGTGAAGAATGCCTGTCCGAGTGCTGTTAATACAACTTCGCCTGTTAATTTTGAAAAATCGGGTTTTAAAAGAAAGAGAACTCCTTCTCTTGCTCCAGGGAGAGTCAAAGCGCGGACAAGCAAGATAAGCAGAAGGATAAAAAGAAATGGCATCAGTATTTTAGAGCATTTCTCAATTCCGTTTACTATTCCCTTTAAAACAATAACAGCAGTCAGGCCCAAGCCTATAAAAGTATAAATTATCGGAGTATAAATCGCAGAAGTGGTAGTAGTAAAAATTTGTCCAATTTCAGTTGAGGATTTTCCTGCAAAAGCGTTCATTACAGATTTTACTAAATAATCCAGAGTCCAGCCAAAAATAACAACATAAAATGAAAAAATTAATATCACAGTAATGATAACAATCCAACCGCCTATTACCCATGGTTTTCCCGGGGCAAGTTTTAAGAAAGATCCTATAGCATCGCTTCTTGCTTTTCTTCCTATCAGAAATTCTGTCAAAAGGCAGGACATTCCTATAAAAATTATAAACAGTAGGTAAACAATAATAAATGCTGCTCCGCCCCCCTGTCCTGTTATGTATGGAAATCTCCAAATATTACCAAGCCCAACGGCAGAACCGGCGGCGGCTGCTATTACTCCAATTGAAGAGGCAAAACTCTCTCTCTTACGCACAAAACTCTCCTGTGTTATGTTTTATTAATTTTTAAGTGTATTGATAGATATAATTTAAAAATTTGTTTTATGAGCTGAATTTAGATAAAATAACTGCAGACAGATTTAAACATTTGGATTGTTTATTTTTTTATCGTGATTATCGCCTGCAACAATTTTTCTTTTTGAGTAGCAGTAATAAACTTTGTATTTATTATTTTGTTAATAATAATTTTCTGTTCAGCATATTCTATCTTTTCATCTTTAATTTGCTTAATAGATTTAACTATCTCATCTCCGATGATAATTAATTTAGGCCTGATTTCATGTTTAAGATTCATCGGTATATATTCCTTAGGAAAACCTGTAGTATCCCATTTTAGGAACCACTGATTTTGAATATATTTGGATAATTCTATTTGGGTTGAAAAAAATGATTTTACCGAAGCAGGTTGCAGGCCTTCTTTAATTGCTTTTTTTATTGAAGCATTTAGAACAATTTTTTCCCTGTTTCTGTCTTCTATTGGTAATTTGTTTATATATTTATATGCCGCCACTTCTTTCATTAGTTTTAATCTGTTATTTAGCAAGACACACAAGTTTGTAAAATTTTTAACAGAGTTAGTGGATGGTGTAGAATTATCAGCATAAACGAATGATAAACATGTTAGTATTACAAATGTTGAAACTATTAATTTTATTTTCATTTTTTCTTTTAGCGGAAGTTAAGCGATATTAGATATTATTCACTGAATAAAGTTAATTTATTTTAATACTCAGTGATTTCAACAGATTTTGCTCTGTTTTATAGGATTAAACTTTTTGCAATTAGCAGCAATTTCTCTGGCTACAGGATTCTCTCTTAATTTACACCAGTAGCCGCTGCATAAAGAACTTATATTGTAGGTACCTTTTTGATTTGAACACTCTTCACATTTTATATTCATTAATTAATTCCTTTAAGTATTGTGCTTACTAGAAAAATAGTCGAGAGAAATAATAATATATAAATAATTAATTCTGTCAATATAGGAAAATATTATTTTGGATATTCTTTGATCTGAAAAATTCCAGACTATAATTAGTAACTTGTAAACATTTAGTTCGCAAGATTACGCAGTGTTCAACTTTTTTTAGTTGATGTTCTTTGAAATTATATGTCATAGCATAAACTTCTAAATATTATAAGCGACTAATCAAATAATATATTAGGAGTAATGCTATGACAACAGAAGACTTTATCATTGAAA
>DASCNA010000199.1:0-28200 GCA_036011305.1 Victivallales bacterium | reverse complement strand
ATCTTGTAAATTAGATTTATCCTCAAGATACTCTACTTCTGCATCTTCGTATAATTTTTGACTTATAACATGTTTATCTAGTAATTTCTTATTGCGTAATAAATCTAATTTTGATTTTTTAAGTTGAATTTTAGCCCTATTTAAGGCTAACTTAGCTAATTCATAATTAGCTTTATCCATAGCCGTATATTGCTGAGCTATTAATGTACCGTATTCAACAATTTTTCCTTTAGAGTTATAAATTTGACCTTTAATATGAGTGCTAACATCCAAAATAGATTTAATTTTTCCTAAATTTTGAAATTTTAGTGTTTCTTTCTGGATGGGGTCTATCGTTCCGTTGATCATTAGAGTTCTTGGAGGAGTAAATGCTTCTAACTTAATTAATTTTGAATCAAATTGAGTAAAAGAATTCATATCATTTTGTTTTCCTGATATAACATCAGAATTCGCGTAAATGCAGAATGTGGATAAAAGTAAATTTAGTAAGATAATTTTTTTATATAATATACGCATATTTTTAACCTCCTAGTACATAATGTAAGGTTAATAATTGTCAAATAAATTCATACTTATAGCAGATTATTTAACTAAGATTTCATTATAATACTCTTTCATAATTGTATGAATATCATTAGGATTCTGTTTTATTACAGTACCTTCTTTTAACTCTTTACTTGAAATCAACTTAAAATCAGCAAAGCTTCCCTCCACCTTTACTTTTATGTGTTTCCCATTTTTCAGAGTAACGAAAGTTTCACGTTTTTCATTTAGGGTTATTGAATCAAGAGGGACATAAAATCCTGTTTTCATTGGTAAAAGTTTGACAAGAACTTTGATTGTGTCTCCAGGAGCTAATTTCCATTTCTTCGGGTCCAGTAAGACCATTTCGCCATCTTTCAAACCTTTTGGTGGTAGATCCCACAATATATTGTCAAACAATTTTAAATGGCTTGAATTTTTTAACTCAATAACTTTGTAAATACCTACACGTTTGATTCTATTGTTGGTTTCTACCTGTATTTTGTTGGCAATATAGGTTTTATAGTTTACAACATTTTTACTATCAATTGTATCATGTTCAGTTAAACTCCAAACATACTCTTCTTCGTTGTTTATATGAACGGCATCAGTAGGAACTGCAAGGTTACTTGATTGATTATTAAATTTGATTAATTTTGTAATCCAGCCTATCTTTGGGATATTATCATATTCTTTAGGTAGATTATTATAAAATGATATTTTTTTGTTTGGGACAATGAAGTAATGGTAGTATTTATCATTATTTAATTCGGTATATTCACAAATCCAATTCTCTATTATCATATTACTGTTTGGAGAATATATAATAGGTTTTTCACTTAAATGATTTACATCACTAAGATATGCAATAGGAATCTTAATGGCAACAGGATCCATCATCTCAATAGCAACTGTATTTTGAAATCCTTCATACCAGACATTAGGTGATTGATAAATTTCTTTAACGATAGCATTATAAGAAGAATACATGTAATCTGACATTAACAAAAATTCAGCTTTTTTAAGACCTTGATAAGCTTCTTTTAAATCAGATTTAGCTTTAAGATAAGCAACTTCAGCAATTTCATATTGATTATGACTTACAGCATGATCCTTAAGCAGTTTCTTATTGCGATAATAATCAATTTTAGCTTTATCAAGTTTTAGTTTTGATGTTTCTAAAGTCGTTTTTGCTGTTTCAAGAGCTGATTTATCCATATCAATATATTGCTGAGCTATCAGAGTGCCAGGTTCAATGATTTTACCATCAGAATTATAGATTTGTCCGTCAATATTACTGCCTACTTCAAGAATAGATTTGATTTTGCCAAAACCCTGAAATTTAAGTGTTTCTTTTTCTATGGTTTCTACTTTACCTGTTACTAATATGGTTCTGGGAGGAGTAAAAGTTTTTAATTTGATTAGTTTTATATCAACCTTTTTAGGGAGAACTAAAATATTTTTTTTTATTGGTGTATCTACAGCTTTGATATATGTGCAGAAAATAACTAAATTCAAAGACATAAGGATAAGTTTCCAGGAAAACATTCGCATTTTAAATTACCTCAGATTTACATGAATAATTATAACTTTAATTATATATTATCTGCTCATGATTGTTTAGTATTAAAATAAAAATAGTGATGAAATAGTGAGGCTAATGAAGATAATTGCTATGATGAATATTGTGTTGGTTGGAGGGGGGTGAAAAACAAATTTTTTCTAAATAAACCATTTATGAATTGTGTTGGTAAAGCTTTAGTGAAACTTATACACTAAAATAGTATTCGTAATAAATATTGAGTATACATAACCAGTATTATAAATGGAGATCTTTAAAATGAAAACCAATAGAATTTTCTTGGGAGTCATTGGACTATTAATTGCTGTTTTTTGTTCGATAAACTATGCTATAGCAGGTGGCAATGTAACTATTATAAACAAAACTAAGGCTCCACTGTACTGTTATAATCAAGATTTTGGTGCAAACAAACCAGCCATACAAATAATGCCTTTTCCCATTCCAGTCAAAGGGCATACAAATTTTAAACTTGTCAATAAAATGGAGCAAAGGATATATTTTGCACAAGCACCATTAACTCAGTCTATTGACAAACCAAAACCATTCATTTGGTGGTTTCCTAAAATTGGCGATACTCAATATATGCAACCAAATTCATTTGTAGAATATAATGGCAGTCTAGCTGGTAAGTATGTAATTAATATCAGTTATATTGATGGTTGGTCGTATCCAGTAACTTTTCAATTTCAGAATGGGATGGATGGTGGAACTAAAACCTCCAGAATTGAAGCTGGCTTTGAATATGGATTCAAAGATGCAAATGAGGTTAGAAATCAGTTAGTACAAGAAGGTTGGGGCGGTTTGATTTGGCCTAAAACAACGAACAGTTTTATGAATTTTAATCGTGTAATAGGCCCAAGTCCTGTATATTCTTATTCTGGACCAAAACCGCAGTGTTACAATGATTGGCTTCAGACGTTCCCTGCAAGTGGGACACAGATTTTTGGAAAATCTCATGAGAATGCAGCGTATTGGCAACTTGCACTTTCTCCTGAGCTTGATAAAACAGGCTATTCCAAAGCTCTGCACAATGCTATGGGAAAACCGGATAAATATGGAAAATATGGTTTCTATATTGCCCCACAAGATCAAGACCAGGGAGATTTCGAAAACGTAGAAGAAACTAATCTCTGTACTATAACAATTTATCCCCTAGCTAAAAACGAACAGTAGTTTAAAATTAGTCCATTTATCATGCAATGTCATTACATATTTTGTTCATATATGTATTAAATTTTTATAAAATTCAAGATTTGCAGAAATACAATTTGGTTAATTAACTTTTACACATACGAATATTAATAATAGCGAATAATTATTCTAAAGAGGAAATATAGAGACGTAAAACTTAACGTCTCACAAAAGAATTATCAGAATAAATTGATTATTATTAGATCATAATTGTCATTATTTTCTAGAGTATATTGAGTTAGCTATAAATTTTGCCAGAATAGCTACATAAATTCCAGCCAGTACATCTGATGGATAGTGTGCTGTTATAACAACTCTGCTTGCAGCTGCAATACATCCATAAAGGATAAGTAAACATATTAACCATCTCTGTTTAATTAAATTTGTTATTGCTAGAACAAAAACAAAATTCATACTTGCATGCCCTGATGGAAATGAATTGAAAGCATGTTTGTGAGAAAGAAAATGGAAACCATATTTTCCTGTTTCAAAATAAACTTCCGGCCTATATCTGGCGAGTAAGAATTTTAGAATCTCTGTTATAAGGAATGCAATAAAGCAACATATTACAATAAAACTCAAATTATTGGCTATTTTCTTTTTCTTTATAATCCATAGAAAACAAGCTATTACAGCTAATAGTACAACCAGGTAGACTATATTTTTAGGGTCGCCCCATTTGCCTAAGAACTTACCTATTTCATATAGCCAATTCTTCTGACTTATATCATTATGAATCAACTTGTCTATAGGCAGATCCAAGAATAAGTAAAAGATTGCACATAATATAGCAAATACTGTCGTATATATAAGCATTACTTTTGATTTCATCATTATTATATGTCTTTCTAGTTATTTTATGGTTTAATTTTTTTAAAGAAAATAAAATATGAATACCACGAGCTGTATGTAAATCAATTTTCTAAATTCACATTTAACACAAAACTAATATTTTAAGTTATAAATTATTATTGGTATTGAGTGTTTTAGTGATTCATCTGTCATAACTTTGATGTATTACTCTGTGCTTAGTAACATCTGAAATTTATCTATGAATTGTTAGATTAATGTTGGTTTATACTTGCATAAATTGTAAATATTTCAAAAAGATATTTTAATTTAGTTGACAATAAAGAGAGGGAAGCATATTTTAACTGGTACGTACCAATCTAGAGAAAAAGAGAAATTTTATGATTAATAAAAATATAAAATTACCTTTATACTATCAGCTGGCAGAGCTGATCATTGGGCAAATAGAGAGTGAGGAATATGCTCCAAGTGATATGATACCATCAGAGCGTGAACTAATGTTCTCTCATGGAATCTCTAGAGCTACTGTACGGCAGGCAATAGATTATTTGGTCAACAAAAAATACCTTATCAAAAAACATGGAAAAGGTACTTTTGTAAGCAACAGTTACTATAGACAGAAATTGTTTGAATTTTATAGTTTTACAAATGAGATGAAAAAAAAAGGTAAAACACCAAAATCTCTGATATTAAGTTTTGATGAAATTCATTCAGATACCAGAGTTTCTGCAAAGATGCACTTTCAATTAAAAACACCTGTATACAGATTAGTCAGAATACGCCTGGCAGATGAAATTCCTATGATGTATGAAACAACTTATCTAAATAAATACTGCCTTCCAGATCTAACTGAAGATCTTTTGAAAACCAAGCCGCTTTATGATGTCATAAAAGAAGATTATAAAATAGTATTTACCGGAGCTAAAGAAAAATTCAAAGCAGTAATACCTCCCAGACATATTCTTACAAAATTAGAACTTGATGATTTTTCTCCCTGTTTAAGAATTCAGAGAATTACATATATAGGCCGAGGTATAATTGAGTATACAGAAAGCTTTGCTGTAGGGGAAAAAACAGAGTTTGAAGTAAATTTGAATTAAATATATTTTTTGCAATTATTGGTACGGACAACCTGATAACTGGTTGTTTTAATTCAAAATAAAGAGAGGGAGTGAAATGTATTATCTAGGTATGGATGGAGGAGGCACTAAAACTGCTTTTACAGTCATCGATAAAAAGGGAAATATTTGTTTAGAAAAGTTGACTGGAACGACTGATTACATGCAGTGCGGTTTTGATGGTTTTGAAACGCTATTGAAAGATATTATTGCAACAGTATGTAAAGAATTAAATATAACTCTTAAAGAATTAGAATATGCTTTTTTTGGTGTTCCATGTTATGGTGAAGTAAAAGCAGACAGCCGACGATTATATGAGATTATAAACAATATTTTTGTCGAAGGAAACTTTAGTGTGGGAAATGATGTCGAATCAGGCTGGGCTGGTGGATTGGCATGCGAGGCTGGTATTAATGTTGTATGTGGAACTGGAGCAATTGCTTTTGGAAAGGATGAAAATAACAATTCATCAAGAAGTTCAGGTTGGGGGTATTTGTGCGGAGATGAAGGGTCTGCATACTGGATAGCATTAAAGGGAATAGAAATATTTACTAAAGAATCAGACGGAAGGTTGGATAAAACTTTTTTGTACAAACATTATAAGAAAGAACTTGATATTGATGATGATTTTAAAATAATAGACATTATTCATAATCAGTTCAAAGAAGAGAGAAATAAAATCGCATCATTATCGAGATTGGTATATGAGTCGGCTAGAGAAGGGGATAAATATGCGACAAAAATTTTTGAGCAGGCAGCTTATGAAATCTTTTTAATGATTGAAACAATTTATTCTAATCTGGATTTTGGGACGCATGTAAAAGTCAGTTATAATGGTGGTGTTTTTAACTCAAAGGAACTTCTGATTGATCCATTAAGAAAAATTTGTGAAAAAAGCAATTTTCAAATTTCTTTACAAAGTAAAATAATGAAAGCTTCAACAGGATCTGCTCTCTATGCATACAAACTCTCCGGTCATACTATTAACAAAAATATAATTAATAAATTAAGAGGAAAATAATTATGCGTTATGAACAATATTGTACATGGACTGAAATTAATCAGCAGCCTAAACTGTGGCTTGAAACTTATGATATTATAAAATCAAGAGAAACTGAAATAAAACAATTTTTTAGAGACATAGAGAATAACTACTGCACAAAGAATATCAAAATTATATTTACAGGTTCAGGAACTTCTGAGTTTGTTGGGAATACTATTTGTAGTCAGTTAAATCAGCATAGTGAATATACTATTTTAAGTATTGCTGCTACTGACATAGTAACTGATCCAAGAAAATATTTTGACAGAAATACACCTACTATTTTAGTTTCATGTGCCAGGTCTGGAAATTCTCCTGAAAGTGTAGCTGCTGTCAAATTAGCAGACCAGTGTGTCAAAAATATTTATCACATATTTTTGACCTGCAATGAGAATGGAAAACTGGCTAAACTTGCAGATAGTAATGATAAAATACTTTCACTTTTAATGCCGAAAGATTCGGATGACAAAGGTTTTGCTATGACAAGTTCATTCACATGCATGATGTTTGGAGGAATTTTAGTATTTAATATCAATAATTTAATCAAATACAAAGATCAAGTTGAAGAGGTAATTCATAAGATAAATCATAACTATGATGAACGCATTTCTGTAATAAAAGAAATTACTAAACTGGATACAGAAAGAATTGTAGTTTTAGGTTCATCTGCTTTAAAAGGATTAGCACAGGAATCAGCACTAAAAATTTTAGAGCTTTCTGACGGTAAAATGTCAACTTCATTTGATAGTTTTTTAGGTTTTAGACATGGACCAAAATCAATTATAAATGATCATACGCTAATATTTGGCTTATTGAACAGCAATGATTATTCAAGACAATATGAACTTGATCTAATAAAAGAAATTAGTAGTGAAGAAAAACCAAAAAACCTTATTTCTTTAGATTGCAGATCCGATAATAATGTTAGAAAGTGTTCGAATTATTATTTTAATTTTCAACTTGATTCAGATCTAGAGGATATAATGTTAGGTTTTGCATATATATATATTATACAGATATATGCATTTTTAAAATCAATTGATCTGGGCAATAACCCGGATAACCCATGTCCATCAGGTGAAGTTAATAGAGTTGTTAAAGGGGTTAATATTTATCCATTCAATCAAAAAGAAGGTGTATCATGTTAGTATCAACTAGAGACATTTTACAGAAAGCACAGAAAGAAGGTTATGCTGTTCCTGCATTTAATGTTCATAATTTAGAAACAACACAGGCAGTTGCTGAAATGGCCTATGAATTAAAATCACCAGTCATTATAGCTGGTACGCCAGGTACAATAAAATATGCCGGTATTGATTTTTTTACACAAATTATACGGTTGTGTTCAAATAAATATGACATACCCATGGCTGCCCATCTGGATCATCATGAGAAATATGATGAATTAAAAGCAGGTATACTTGAAGGAATCAAATCCGTAATGATAGATGCATCACATTTTGAGTTTAATAAAAATATTGAAACCGTATGTAAAATTGTCAGACTGGCGCATAAATTTGATGTGACTGTAGAAGCTGAGTTGGGAGTCCTTGGTGGAATAGAAGATGATTTAAGCGTTGATGAGAAAGATACACAATACACAAACCCTGCAAAGGCAGCAGAGTTTGTAGAAAGAACAGGTATTGATTCTTTAGCTGTAGCAATTGGAACGGCACACGGTGTTTATAAGAAGGAACCTAAACTTGATCTTAAAAGGTTGTCTGAAATAGAAAAACAAGTAGAGATTCCTCTTGTCCTTCATGGAGCTTCAGGAGTCCCTGACGATCAGGTTAAGAAAGCTATCAGTCTTGGGATATGCAAAGTGAATATAGCAACTGAACTAAAAATTCCATTTGCTAATACTATAAGAAAAATGCTTAATGAAAATCTTAATGAAAATGATCCTAGAAAATATATAGCACCCGCTAAAATTGCAGTAAAAGAAGTAGTAAAAAATAAGATTTTATTATGTAAAAGTGATGGTAAAGTTTAATGAAAAATATATTGACAATCACTTTAAATCCTGCAATTGATACTAGATATTCTTTTGATAATTTCCAAGTGGGAGAAATTAACAGGGTATCTCAAATAGGTAAATACGCCGGTGGAAAAGGTTTGAATGTTAGTAAAGTTTTAACGAAACTAAAGACAGGTGTTTTAGCCACTGGTTTCCTGGGCGGTAAAACGGGTGAGTTGATTGCACAGAAAGCTGAGAAAAGTAATATAGATTGTAGGTTTGTTTTAATTGAAGGAGAGTCGAGGGTTTGTATTGCAATAATAAATACTAAAACAGGAATTATTACAGAAATTCTAGAGTCTGGGCCATCAATAAAACAGGATGAAAAAAATATTTTTCTGAATACTTTTATCAACCTTGTGAAAGATGTTGATGTTATTACTATATCAGGAAGTATTCCAAAAGGATTACCTGATGATTTTTATTGTCAATTGGTTGATGAATCAATAAAATTAAGGAAAAAAGTTATTCTAGATTCCAGTGGGATCTATTTAAAAAAAGCAATCGAAAGTGGTCCATTTCTCATTAAACCTAATATCGAAGAATTTGAATATCTTACGAATAAACAAAATCAGGGTTTTAAAGATTTATTGAAAAATTCAAAGTTTATACTAGATAAAGGGGTTAAAAATATATTATTAACTTTAGGTGGAGATGGAGCATTGTTTATTAGTAAAGAGAAACGATTAAAATTAGAAGTACCAAAAGTTACTATAAAAAATAGTGTCGGATCCGGTGATGCTACACTTGCAGGTTTTGCATATGGAGTAAATTCAAAGCTATCTATTGAAGACTCAATTAAGTACGCTTTAGCTTGTGGAACATCAAATGCCATGCTTGAGCAGACTGGTGACATTGATATTGATATAGTAGAAGATTTAGCTGATAAAATAATAATAAAAAAAATAGACTGAGAAGAGGGATAGTTTATGTTTAAGAGTAAATGGTTTTTGTATGCATTAACGACAGTAATATTCTGGGGAATCTGTGGTGCTTTTATTAATGCACCGGCTGAGGCTGGATTTCCAGCAACATTAGGCTATGTAGTATGGGCTTTTACCATGATTATTCCAGCTGTTATATCACTTCCTAGAGTACATTGGAAGATCGAACATGACAAAAAGTCCATATTATTGGGGTGTATTATTGGGTTTACAGGAGCCGGCGGTCAATTGATTTTGTTTGAGGCTCTTAGAGGTGGGCCTGCATATTTAATTTTTCCCATAATATCTTTATCTCCTGTAATAACTATTATCCTCTCAATGTTGTTTTTAAAAGAAAAAACAAAATTAAAAGGATGTATTGGTATTGTTATTGCATTAATAGCGATAGGATTACTTTCATATATGCCTAATACAGGAGGTGCCACTAAAGGGTTTCTTTGGATTATTTTAACTTTACTTGTATTCCTGGCATGGGGATTACAGGCTTTCACGATGAAGCTTGCCAACAATACAATGACTGCAGAAAGTATTTTCTTTTATATGATGATAACAGGATTAATTTTAATACCTTTTGCTTTACTGTTAACAAATTTTTCAGCTCCTATTAACTGGGGATTGAGTGGACCATATCTGGCTGCCGGAGTGCAAGTACTGAATGCAATTGGAGCATTGACCCTTGTCTTTGCATTTAGATACGGTAAAGCCATAGTTGTAAGCCCCATGGCAAATGCTTTAGCTCCTGTTTTAACAGTAATAATTTCTCTTTCATTGTATCATGTTATCCCAAGTGCCATTACTAGTTTGGGGGTAATTTTAGCTATTGCATCAGCTGTATTATTAGCTGTAGAAGAAGCTTGATTAAATAAAAATTAATGGAATATAAATATTTTAAAAAGATATTTTTATTTAGTTGACAATAAAGAGAGGGAGTATTGATATATTATTAATGATGGGAGGAGATGGAACACAACTTGTTAACACTGGACAAAGATTAAAAATTAAAGTATCAAGGATTTATATATAGACAGTATTGGGGAGATATAATACTTGCAGGATTTGCTTATAATATCAATTAAATCTCTCTGCTGAAGATTCGGTTAGGTATGCTTTAGTATCCTTCTAGATATCAAATGCTGTGCTTGAACAGACCGAGGATATAGATACTGAAACAGTAAGAAAAATAGTAGATCAAATAAAAACAAAAAAAATAGAGTGAGGCTGGGGATTATGTTTAAAAGCAAATGGCTTTTGTATGAATTTACGACTGTTGTATTTTGGGGTGTTTGGAGGGGGTTTTTATCAATAAATGATATAGGTATATATTGAAAAATTAAGAAAGGGGGATTTATGTCTACAAGAAAAAGAAAAGAAAATTTTTGGGGCTTTGTTTTAATAGGACCACTTTTAATCGGGATAATAATTTTTAATGTTTTTCCGTTTTTTGAAAATATTTTTTTCTCATTTACTAATTTGGGAAGATTTGGCTTGTATAGACTAACAGGTTTCGATAATTATATTTATTTCTTTAAAGATGAGCAGGTACTGAATGCATTTTGGAATACTTTTAAATATGTAATATTGGGAGTCCCATGTATAATTATATTATCTTTAATACTTGCAGCTTTACTAAATCAGAAAATTAAAGGTAAAGGGATATACAGGACACTTCTTTTTCTTCCTGCAGTTACTATGCCTAGTGCTATAGCAATGATTTGGAAATGGTTATATAATTATGATTTCGGCATAATAAATACGATGCTAAACTACATTGGAATTCATAATATTTCATGGCTGGGAAATGCTGATATTATATTTTGGTCTGTCTTAATCGTTCTTATTTGGTCAGGCATAGGATATAATATGATAATTCTATTAGCCGGTTTACAGTGCATTCCTCCAGTTTATTATGAAGCTGCTGAAATTGATGGAGCTGGGCCAATCAGGAAATTTTTTTCTATAACAATTCCAATGCTTACACCTACTCTCTTTTTTGTAACTATTACTTCTGTTATTGGAACAATTCAGGTTTTTGATATTATTTTGCTATTGGTAGGGAAAACTAACCTGGTACAAGGTGATGCTATATCAGGTGTTTACGTATTTTATAAGTATGCGTTTATACTTCAGGAAAAGGGGTTTGCTGCTGCTATTGCATTAATACTTTTTATCCTAACTCTAATTGTTACTTTAATTTTACTTAAATTGCAGAAAAAATGGGTTCACTATCAATAAAGAGAGGTATTTGAAATGGAGCTTTCAAAAAAAAATAAACTGATAATACATTTATTACTGATTTTTTCAGTTATACTAACTGTTTTTCCATATATTTGGATGGTACTTACTTCTTTAAAAACTCAGGCACAAAGTATTCAGGTGCCACCAGTAATAATTCCATCTGCACCACAATGGAGTAATTATACTAGACTTTTTACAATACTACCTTTTGCTAATTTTTATCTTAATACAGCTGTATCGACTGTAATAATAACTTTTGGTCAACTTTTTCTTTGCTCTATGGCAGCGTATGCATTTGCAAGACTGAAGTTTTGGGGAAGAGATGTTTTATTTGTATTGCTATTGTCTCTTATGATGATACCTTCGCAGATATATTTAATACCACAATTTCTTATAATCCAGAAAATAGGTCTACTTAATACTATTTCTGCATTGATTTTACCTTCACTTTACAGTGCATATGGTACTTTTTTGCTTAGACAGTTTTTCATGGGTATCCCAAAAGACCTTGAGGAAGCTGCTCTTATTGACGGGTGCAATTTTTTCCAAATTTACTATAAAATCATGCTTCCGTTAGTTGTTCCAGGGCTTATAGCATTGGGGATTCTTGTATCTCTTTGGAGTTGGAATTCGCTGATGTGGCCTCTTATCGTTAATACTTCTACTGATAAAATGACTCTTTCTGCAGGTTTGGCAAATCTTTCAGGAAGATCAGGTATACAATATCCAATTCTTATGGCAGGGTCGGTTTTGTCAAGTTTACCAATAATAACTTTATTCTTTATCTTTCAAAAGAAATTTATATCCGGAATCGCTATAACGGGTAGTAAGGGGTAATAAAAGTGGAAAAAACAATTGCATTAATTGGAGCAGGACAGCGTGGAAAAGATGTTTATGCTGAATACATTTATCACTCAAAAAATCTTAAAATATCAGCAGTTGCCGAACCTAATATTTGCAGAAGAGAATTTATAAAAAATAGATTTAAACTTGATGATTCAATGTGTTTTAATGATTGGAAAGAATTACTAAAACAACCAAAATTGGCAGATGCAGTAATAATTTCAACCAATGATGATATGCATTATGAACCGGTAATTCAGGCTTTAAGGAAAGATTATCATATTTATCTTGAAAAGCCAATAACAAACAGAAAAGAAGAATTACTTAAGTTGAAAGATTATGCGACAGTATATTGCGAGAAAATATTTATGGTAGCTCATGTGCTGAGGTATACGAGTTTTATTAATAAAATAAAAGAAATTATTGATTCAGGGGTAATGGGGCAGCTTATTTCAATTCAGCATAATGAGAATATTGGATACTTTCACATGGCGCATAGTTTTGTAAGAGGAAATTGGAGAAATTCTGCTGAGACAAGTCCGTTAATTCTTGCTAAATCATGTCATGATATGGATTTACTGCTATACCTTATTAATTCAAAGTGTAAAAAGATTTCTTCATTTGGTAATTTATCTTATTTCAAAAAAGAGAATGCACCTGATAGTTCAGGTGAAAGATGTACTCTATGTAATGCTGAAGAAAAATGTCCTTATTCTGCTTTGAAAATATATTCTAATAAACTAGGGGAATGGCCTGCAACAGCTGTTTCTGAAAAAACTAAATCACCTGACTTTCTACAAGAATTAGAAACAGGGCAGTATGGAAAATGTGTTTTCAAAACAGATAATAATGTTGTTGATCATCAAGTCTGTATTATGGAGTTTTGCAATGGAGTGACTGCTACTTTTAACTTAAGTGGATTTACACATGAAATATCAAGAACTATAAAAATTATGGGAACATGTGGGGAAATTAGAGGGGATATGGATAATAATAAAATTACGTTTTACAAGTTTCTCGATGACTCTTCACATCATATTAATCTAGATATTGATTCTGAAATTTTAGACTCTCATTCTGGTGGGGACTATCATATTATGAAAAATTTTGAGGAGATGCTTTGCACAGGTAAAATCGCATCTAGAACGAGTTTACAAAATTCGATTGAAAGTCATATAATGGCAATGGCTGCTGAGGAATCAAGACTGAACGATAAAGTAATATTTTTAATTAGTGAGGATAGGTATGAGAAAGATTAAAAAAAGATTGAGATGGGCAATAGTTGTAATTGCTGTTTTTATGTTATTGGGATGTTCTAAAACAGATCAAAAAAACGGTAAAATTGTTCTTTCGTATGGAATATGGGATATGAATCAAGAGTTTTATATTAAAAAGCTTATTAATAAATTCGAGCAGGAAAATCCAAATATAGAAGTAAAAATAAATTTGACACCATGGGGGCAGTACTGGACAAAACTTGAGGCTGCATCAACAGGAGGAGTCGAACCCGATGTTTTCTGGATGGGAATGGAAAGAGGAATAATTTATTCAATAGCAGGGATTGCTCAGCCTCTGGATAAATATATAAAACAATCGAAAATTAATATGAAAAATTACGTAGGCACAGGATTAAGTGCTTACACCGTAAACGGTAAGCTCTATGCTATGCCTAGAGATGTTGATTCAATAGGACTTTGGTACAACAAAAAGCTTTTTAATGAAGCTGGTGTAAAATATCCTACAAATAATTGGACATGGAATGACATGTTGAAGGCTGCCGCTGAAATAAAGAATAATTTGAAAGGTGTTGTACCAATAGCAATGGATTTATCAGCCCAGAATTCTTACGATAACTATATTTATCAGTCAGGAGGTTATGTTATATCTGATGATTTGAAAAAGTCCGGTTTTGATAATCCAAATAGTATAAAAGCGATAAAATTAATGATGAACTGCATAAACAAAGGTTATATGCCACCTAAAAATCAATTGTCTGATTTTGATGCAGTTGCTCAATTTCAGTCTAATAGAGTTGCAATGTATTTTGCTGGTTCATGGATGGCTGGCCCCTTTACCAAAAATAAAATTATAAATAATCATATAGGCGTGGTTGTAATGCCTTTAATAAAGGTAAGAAAGGCTATTTCCCACAGCGTTGGTATTATGATGTCTTCAAATACAAAACATCCTCAAGCCGCATGGAAGTTTATTAAATTTATGACTTCTTTTTACGCTCAGAAATATTTGGCTGATCATCAGGTTATTATTCCTGCACTTAAATCAGCACAGAAGTACTGGGCGGAGTCATTTAAAAATATTGATGTCACTCCTTTTATAATGGAACTGAAGTATGCTGTTCCATTACCGCATTCAAGAGAAACAATAAGGTGGATGGATGCTGCTCAGCAAACTTTAAAACAAGTGTGGGTAGGCAATCTGTCTCCTAAAAAAGGATGTGACAAAATAGCAACAGAAATGAATGAGGATTTAGAGAGAGAATAAAAATATAAAACAAGGATTTATAATTATGCCAAAAATAGCATTTATTGGTGGTGGAAGTCATGATTTTACAACGACTCTTGTAAGGGATATTTTAACATTCCCTTTACTTGAAAACTCAGAAATAGCATTGATGGACATTGATGAAGAACGGCTTAAATTTGCAGTAAAATCTTGCAATAAAATTGTACAAATGGGCAATTACCCTGCAACGGTTACTGGAACATTAGACAGAAGAGAGGTACTGAAGGATGCAGATGCAGTACTTGTTACTATTCTGGCAGGATCAACAGATGTATGGAAACATGATATTTTAATCCCCAAGAAATATGGAATAGATATAAATGTCGGAGATACAAGAGGACCTTCAGGGATATTTAGAGCATTAAGAACAATTCCTGTTATGCTGGATATTTGCAGAGATATGGAAGAAATTTGTCCAAGTGCAATAATGCTTAACTATACAAATCCAATGGCTATGTTGTGTCATGCAATGCAGAAAAAAACATCTATAAAAGTAACAGGGCTTTGCCATAGTGTACAGGGTACTTCTGAAATGCTGGCTGAATGGATTGGTGTACCGCACAAAGAAATGATTTATACATGTGCCGGCATTAATCATATGGCGTGGTATACAAAGCTTGAACATAAAGGTAAAAACTTATATCCTAAACTCAGAGAAATTGTAGAAAATAATAAAAAAATCTATAATGAAGAAATGGTCCGAAATGAAATGTTTCTTGCAATGGATTATTATGTTTCCGAATCCAGTGGGCATAATTCTGAATATAATCCTTGGTTTAGAAAACGTAAAGATTTGATTGAAAAATACTGTACTCATGGTACTGGCTGGAATCCGGGAGAGCATGCATATATCCTTAAAGAATATGAAAGGAGAAATCTTAGTTGGAGAAAAGAAATACAGGAATGGATAGCAAAAGATAATCCTATTGAGTTAGAGCGTGGACATGAATATGCCGCATATATTATTAATGCATACCTTGGAGGAGATATCTATAGGTTTAATGGCAACGTTCCCAATACAGGTTTAATTACTAATTTACCTGAAGACTCCTGTGTTGAGGTTCCAGTACTTGTATCCAGAAAAAGAATTGAACCTATACATGTCGGAGATCTTCCAGCACAGTGCGCATTGTTAACTAGTCTTACAGCTCAAATAGAAAATATGGTAGTAGATGCGAGTTTTGTAGGAGATAAAAGAGCTGTTTGTCAGGCTATCATGCATGATCCACTTACTGCAGCAAAGCTTTCTTTAAGAGAAATCGAATCAATGGTAAACGATATGTTTGAAAAAAATAAGGACTACTTGCCTGATTTTAAATAAAATTTCATAAAACTTGCTCTTGCAGATAATGTTCTGCTCATGGGATAAAAGAATGTCTGTATTTATTCTTATCATAGATACAGACATTTATTAAAGTTATCTTTTATTCAGCTGTTAAGATTACTGTTGGAAGATATCTGTTTTTTCACTTCTCTGCATGCTGGTTTTATGCTTTTGATAATTGGCATTTTTTATCCATTTCAAATTCTGCAAAAAAGTAAATTTTTTCAAGGTTTAATTCCTCATCAAAAATAATTCTCTGCACGGTTTAATTCTTGCATGGGGATAAAAGATATGATTTTACAGAAGAAACATGAAAAGAAGTTCATATCATTTTTGTATCACTTTTCTTTTTAGCTGTTCCAATCATGACCGTTTAAACTCACTATCTCTCAAGCCTTCTACAAACATATAACCAGGAGAGTGAGTTATTATTAACGGATGTTTAGCAATCATTTCTGCTTTTTGACGAGTGTTTATTATCAATACATTTATTATACTGCATGTGTGCGGTTGTTGATGGTAAATTTTACTATCAACAGATACTGTGAAACAGATTCCTATACTGTTTTATATTTTTGTCATGTCTTAAGAATGTTTTTTAGTTTTACAATGTCATAGAGTTTACTATAAAATGATTAGTTCTTATTATTACGGGATACACTTGTGTTTATCAAATATCGGTGATAAACGTCTAAGACGTCTCTGAAGTATTATAATTGCATCTAAAGATTGAACAAATTGCTGCAACGTATTAATTTATAAAAGATTATCATAAAAAGCAATAGGATCTGTAATACAATAAAGGCGGAATATTTATAGGATTAAGAAATGAAAAAATTAATATTTGATCTTGACGGTACACTGATCGATACAGTTTATAACCATACAATGTCGTGGAAAATGGCATTCAATGAGTGTGGCTGGAATGTAGATACATGGAAAATACATAGAAAAATCGGTATGGCAAGCAGGCTGTTTGTTGAGATACTTGCAGAAGATATTGGATTCAAAGCTTCTGAAGAAGAGATCTCACACCTTAAACAGAGACACACTGAATTATTTGAGGAGTATTTTTCATACAGAAAACCACTTAATGGTGCGCTCAATATTTTTAAATATTTAAATAATAATAATATTTCTTACGGAATTGCAACTTCAGGTACAAAACCTTTGATTAATAAATCTCTAGACTCACTGCAGCTTAGCGATGGGATTCCTCTTGTTTGCGGAGATGAAGTTGTAAATACGAAACCTGCTCCTGACCTATTTCTTAGATGTATGGAAAAAATGTCTGTACTGCCTGACGACTGTTATGTGGTAGGCGACTCAACTTGGGATATAATTGCAGCTCATAATGCAGGTATATCTAAGCCTATAGGATTACTGACTGGCGGAACTGGCAGCAAAGAACTTCATGACGCGGGAGCATACAAAGTGTATAAAGATCTAGTACAGTTAGAAAAATCACTGCCTGAACTCGGATTATAAAATCTAATAACTTGACTAAGTCAATTTAAGAGATTACAATCCTCCACAGTTGATATTATTACCGCTTATCCTAGATTTAGGTAAGTTACCTGCCCATTCAGCACTTTTTATACTGCCATCTCTGTTTAGGGTTACATCTAGAATATCAGTTGATCCATTCCATGAAGTAAGGCCATATCTATTTTTTCCATTTTCCCTTGAACTGGAAATAGGTGTTGTTGCCGGATATTGACCATTTTGGAAAATCTCTTTTTGTCCGTTAAATGTAAATGATTTATTAGCTACAGAAGGCTGTGCAAAAAACTGTACAGTAAACGAAATTGGTCCACTGCATACAGGTACTGTTCCTCCGCCAGTTCTGAAAAATCACTTTCTGATTGTGGATATACATCTTCTAAATCAGAAATTTCACTCAGGAGAATATTCAAAACATAGGCTAATAATCAAATATATTTTTCTGAAGGTATTCATTTTCCGCTTTTCCATATAGATAGAGTCACTCTATCTATGCCTGCTTTTTTATCTACATTTTCTCTAACTAATTTTTTATCTTTGCGTATCTGTCTGAATTCTCTATTTTTAAATATCATAAATCTTTGATTCCAAACTAGATAATAGTTGATGACAGCTACATATATTATATGTGTAGTTACTCTTGTTACCCAAAAAATGAGAATAGATATGCTGCTATAGTAGGTATACAACATTCGTTAAGCGTGACATTCTAATTGCATAACTGCTCTACTGTTATTCTAAATATTTAAAAAAGGCTGTACCAGTATTTCTGATACAACCATTTGATTTAATATAATATTTTTTATGATTTAGAAACCTGCACCAAGATCTATTTTTATGCTGCCACCCTGTGGTGGGCTTATTGTTATTCTACTATCATTAGGTGTCATAACTCCATTCGGAAGAGTAATGCTGATGCTTTTTTTCTGAGTTCCTCCGGAATATGTTTGAACCAAAGTTATTTTTACCGGAGATTTACATTTTATTGTTTGATTTGCACTAGATGAGAAAATAATATTTTTTCCTGTTGCATCTGTAACAGTATATGTTATTTTGCTATTTCCTATAGGAGCTCCCGATACAAAATTAACATCCCATATTTTATCCTTATCTTCTGTTCCTGGATATTTTAAACCAGTACAGTCATTAATTGTTATTGTGGCACTCTTTATTGGAAGGCCACCCTGTTCCTTGCTTTGGTCCGTAACTGAAGCATCTGAACCTCCGACATCGTCATATGCAAATCCATAAACTTTACTATTTGGAGCTCCGATTCCGTTGTCATGAAGAATTTTAGAGTATAGATTGTAATTTGCTTGGTTATTTGTTGGATTGATATTAGTATAATATACTGAACGTGCATTTTCCCAGAAAGGACCGCCGTTATTACCATCACCCATAGTTATTGAACCAGGTATCTGAGTATTGTCAAGCAGCCCTCTGTTTAATGCAGCTCCAAGATATTTACCTATTACAATTTTAGATGCAGCATCACCGGTGTCACTATCTGTTAGCTCTCTTAACCATCCTACACAGCCAAATAAATCTGCAGTAATATTAGAACCTTTAATCGGGGAGTGTGAAAAGTCAAATGTTATTTTCTTTCCACTTTTTATGTTTTTAAATATAAAAGCGTTTCCTAAACCATTACCAGACCATAAGCCGCCATTAATTTCACGACAGTCAACAATAATAGAAGTTTTCTCGTACGCATTACTTACAGCATTTAGATAAATTGTAATATAATCTTTATTAAACATATAGTTTGGTACTATACATTGCTGGGGTGCTAATACACGTAGAATATTCGCTGGTGTCGGTTGCGTTTTTGGATCATAAATATATGTTTGTAAAAGAGTTTTCCAATCTGCATTATTTCCTAATTTATTGCAAAATGACTCTAAAACTTCTTGACGGCTTTTAGTAAAACCGAATTTAGGACCTGGACCTGAACTATAATCACCTTGTATTGTAATTGGTATACTGAATGAATCGACATTTGTTGTATTAAAGTATGGTGCAGTTCCCTTTGGCGTATTTTTTCCTGTAGCTGGATCGAGCCAAGTACCAGAATGCAACATGCTAAATTCAAATTTATCGCAAGGTGTAGCTAAATCAGAACCTGTTAAACTTGGCTCACTAACACTTGAGTCCGAACCACATGGAAGATCAACAGGTTTTCCAAATGATAAATATACTCTTCCTGATTGAAGTTCGCACATTTCCATCAGGTAGCCTTGAGGCGTTTTCTTCAAGTCTGTAAGTTTAAATGAATAATTCGAACCATTATCGTCAGATTTAGCAAGAATTGCTTCTAAACTACCACTTTCTTTATTCAATTTAACATAATTAAACGGTGTAAGAGAATCAGGTTTTGCAGCCTTGCTGTCATCTCTACCATAAATAGTTACATATATATCATCCGCAGGAAGATTAGAATTGTTTTTTAAGTAAACGGGAAAAGGTGCTCTTCCTGGTGGAGGTGGAGTATCTTCTCCAATCTGAGCTGAATCAATAAAAACAATAGCAGGTCCGAAGTTGTAGAGGATATCACTTAATTCTTTTCCTGTACTGTCAATTGCAAAACTGTTAGCACCAGGTAATTCTTTGACTTTATAGGTTATAACTTTATTTATACTGTCATAATCAATGTCAAGAATTGTACATACTGCAATCTCTTCTATTAACCCTTTATCTTTGGTATGTTCAAGAGCTACGAAAGTAGCATTTGGCTTTTCTTTGCTGAACATCGTCTGCCACTCTTTTACGAACTTTTCTGTCTTTAAGGGAGATGCTTTTCTTACAGGGATATCAGTAAATTTGACTGTTATTGGATTTGCACCCTTAAGTTTTACGGTGTAAATCTTAGAATTTTTATCATAAGTTACTGATCCTGATTCTGCTGTTTGTGTAAAAAGCCAGGATTCTTTTTGCCGTTCTTTAGTGCATCCGCTTATGTTTTTACAGGAATTAATACTGACTAGTACTGCAAATAAGAGAAAAAATATAACTGCATTGGTTGAAGTTAGAATTCTTTTCATCATAGTCTCCTTATATTAATAGTAAAAAAATACCCATATATAGTACTATGTATATTCTAATATATTCTAGCTAGTACAGCAATAGACTAATTGTTTATCAACTTACCTATTACTGCACTTGTTATATTTGATTATTAAAAATTATTGAACAATACTCGAATCCCAGAAATTTCCTGTCATAATTAACAAAGATATCATATTCAACGTATCCTCATAGTAATAATTTGTTTTGCTGCGTCTGGCAATCTCATAGATTTTATTTAACCATGCCTGCTGTCCTGAACACATTGCGGCGACACCCATTGGCGAGGTAAATGATGTTGCTGAGTAATTTACTATCTGATTTCCGTCAAGGGTGTAACCTGCTTTAAAATCAGCCGGATTTCCTGAAGTTTTTGTTTCTGCCCATTTAGATATTTTTTCTACAATGGCTTTTGATGAAACATCATTGTTGAGCAAAGCATAAACACCGATCCTCAGTGGAACCCGGCATGCATTATAGTCATAATTACCGTCATTCTCATCTTCAAGTACTTTACCTTCTACAGGCATTCCGTTTTTAATAAAATCTGGAACAAGTCCTGTATCAGAACTGAAGTTATTCTGTAAATACTGAAGTTTTGATATGCAGTCGGCAGTTATTGCATTCCATGTATCACTGTTTTCAATGCTGCCATATGCTTTAAAGTTGGCAGGCATAAAGTCAGAGGTGCGCGATAAACTACCATAATGGGGATCATTTTTATTTACCCAGTCACCAAGAAGAGGGAGACTTGTCATGTCAGAAAAAAGATTATTTCTTAATGCAATAATAATTTTCTGAGCTTCAGATTTATAGTTGAAACCTGAAACGCTGACCCACTGCTTATCTGCAATAAGTAAAGCATAGGCTATATCAGCATCACCATCGAATGCACTGCTGTCACCCAAAGGACTTGTTAGGCTCCAATCCATAAAATTACTGTTAATATTACTAGGATGGGCTTTAGCATAACGGAATAAACCATCGAAAATTTCTTTTGCTTCAGGATCATAGCCTGCCATAATAGCAGTGATGATCATGCCGTATCCCTGACCTTCAGAAACAGTATCACCCTGATAGTTGACTCTATACAAATTCTCTCCGTTTAAGTCTATACCTGCAGAAATTACATAATTCTGTTTCCAGTAGTCATAAAAACTTTTCACATCATTATCCAGAATATCCTGAGTGTAGTTGTTAGGTAGTATGTGAGGTAATGGATAGTTCACATGCTGAGGGAAAGCATAATTTGCTGTTACAGGTTCAGGATCATCACTGTTTGAAGTAAATGTTTTATATATAACATCAAGCAATGGTGTTGTTACCTGAGCTTTTTTCAGTTTGCCTCCATAAGTTGCAGTTACAGAACCAACTTCCCAGTCTCCTGTAACATGCCATATTATTACACCACCAAGTTGATTATCGTTAATATAGTCAGCTTTATATTTTACTGATTTTTCATTATCATAGCTGATGAATGATGATCCGTTAACAGAATAAGGAACTTTTGCATCATCATCCCAAAGGTGTGTCCAGTTTGCTGTTTCCTGTTTTATAAAGAAATAATTAGGTTGTTCAATATACTTATCGCCCCAAGTATCAATATCACTTGCTCTGTATACCGGGCCGTCAGGATTAACAACCAGGTCTTTCTTTTTAGTCGGAGCTCCCAGTGAAGCCGGGCCGTCAGTTACTACTCCTCTTCCGTAGAAGGCTATTCCCATATTAACTTTTTCAGGGGAAATTCCTTTTTCTCCTATTAAGTACCTATATGTCTTATCCCAAGAGAAGCTTCCATTCGGGCTGTATAGCAGGGAATTATGTCCTGCTACATCAGACCATCCTCCGTTCATGTCATACGTCATCATATTATAATAATCCATAGTCATATCTAATTGAGACCATTCAAGTTTTTCCAGTTTTGCAGGATCACAGCTGAAAGCAGCCGTTAAGAGTTTGTCCTGTCCTATTACTGCTCTGATATCCCGCATCAGTGCTGTAAAATTTGCATAATCTGCATCGGAAAAGCTCTCAATATTCATTCCTTCAGAACCTGGATATTCCCAATCGATATCAATACCGTCAAACCCAATATTCATCAGATACTTGACACCTTCAAGAAATTTAGTTTTTTTAATAGGATCTGCAGCCATTTCAGGGAAATGCTTACACATACTCCATCCACCGATCGAAGCCATGAGTTTTACACTGTTTTCTTTACATAGCTTAATCAATCCGGGAGCTCCACCTTCTTTAGATACAGGAATTGGAAGTGTGCCTTTTAAACCTGTTTTTGTGTTGGACCAGTTGCTGTCTTGGATTATGTAACCTTCTTCAATCATTTTATTGCTAAGAGTTGATTTAAAATCGAGCTCTCCAAAAAGGTACCAGAAGTACCAGCTGTCATAACGTCCTGAGTGCAGAAGATTATTCGGTTCCTGAACTATGCCCGGTTTCCATATTTTTTTATTTCTATAGTCACCGCTGTGAAGAGAACCGTCTACAGCTACACCAAAGAACGAATAGTTCAGCATTGTAAATTTGCTGTAATCGATATTGAGCTGATTGGCTGTTCCTTCTTCCGGATATCCTTCTGCTGCTTTGTACCAGCCTTCCCATTGAGTGAAATAACCTATTACCTGTTTTTCTCCAATTGTTGGATTAGGTTCGGGGTCAGGATCCGGGTTAAGATTATCCTGAACAATTCTTACAGACATTTGAACTGTTGAAGCTGCACCATCATTATCAGTCACTGTTACATTAATTACATGATAACCGAATGATGACGGTGTCCATGAAGCGGTTGAGTTGTTAAAGGTCTGATTGTCAACTTTAATCACAACGCTTTTCACTGTGCCGTCGCTATCCTGTGCGTTTATGGTGATAGCGATAGGTGATAGCGCAGACTGTGTTATAGTTTTATTGTTTTTAGGAGCTGCAAAAGTAATTGTAGGTGGATTATTTGGTATAGGTGAAGAAGTTGACTCAAATTCAGCACTTATTGTATGATCAGTATTGATATCGCTGAATGTATATGTAGAGACTTTACCTACAGAAATACTATCTACTTTCACATCTTTTATTACACTGTCTGAATCAGGTAATATTGTAAAAGTCTGACTTTCACCTTCATTAACTTTAGAGATGCCGTCCGGAGTTATAGTTCCGCCTGCATTACTGCCGCCGTCTGCTATAGTTTTCCAACCGCCTGGGTAATTCGCAGGTGACCATGAGTTATTATCGATCAGTGATTCATATGAACTGTCGTTAAAGGTGACTCTATCGTCTTTCATATACAATGAACCACCGGCCATAGGCTGTACAAATTCAGGATAACTGTTTCCGACTGTATCAGCAACAGAGGCTGTTATTGTATGCTGAAGAGCTTGTTGTGTATTTACAGTGACAGTAACCAGTGCAGATGCAGAACCTCCATTGCCGTCGATGACAGTATAATTAAAAGTATCTGTACCTGTGAAACCTTTGTCCGGAGTATATGTAATTGAGTCTGTGTTATGAGCAGTACTGCCGTTCTGAGGTGTTTCAACAGAAGCTATAGTAAGCGTATCGTTATCAGCGTCTGTGTCATTATCAAGAACATTAATTGTTACCGGCGTATCAATTAATGTTTCAGCATTATCATCTGTAGTGGCAGGCACTCTGTTTGGTATAGGATCACTGCCGTAAAAATAATTATATGCATTATCTATAAATTCGTTGTCATGATCTCTTTTATCTACAGTCATAGACCAGCCCATTATACCGGCTAAATCAAGGTATCCGTCTGGATTGTCAAGTACATATTTACCACCGAAAGGTATTCCTTTTGTCAGGTAGTTTAAAGCTTTGTTTATAGCTTCAGAGTACATATCGCCTGTACCCTCACGTTCTGAAGTCAGAATTCCCACTCCAACCTGATCCGGTCTGAATGCCGGAAAGATATTATTTGGATTTCTATTGACTTCAAAGCCTGTGAGCAATGCTTCCGTAAGAGCCACAACAAAATCCGGTGTGCCTTCATAGTACAGCTTACCATCTGTTCCAAATATTGTGCCGGAATTATAGTACTGTACATTTATCATGTCAATATCATTTCTCAGTCCATACAGTAAAGGCAGATATGCTCCCCAGAAACCGTCATAACCGCTGATTCCGCCCTGTACGTAAGCTGTCTCAGGTGCCGTTGTCAGTATGAAGTTATTGCCGTAATGTGCTTTGAGCTGTTTTATCGCTGCAATGAGATTAATCATTGATGGTGTAGTCGGGTTTTTAAAATCTTTATCTCCTGAATTAAGTTTTACTGAACTGTTTTCAAGATCTATATCAACTCCGTTAAAAGCGTATTCATCTATGATATTAATTAAGGAGTTTACAAATTTAATTTTATCATTTTCAGTATTTAACTGTAGTGCCGGAGATTTCTGTCCACCCAGTGAAATAAGGACTTTTCTGCCTTCAGCCTGGTATTGTTTTATCAGTGATTTGAATTCAGCTTCAGATGTTCCTGCATAAGTATCAAGTTTGAACTCAATTGTTGAATCAGTATCTGATTTAGGTTTGGCAAATGCTATATTAATTATATTGTATTTAGGAGATATATCTCTGAACTGTATATAGTCTGCAGGATTTTCTTCAGTCCAGTTCTGCCAGTAACCGACTATTTTCTTATTCAGATCAGATGGATTTCTGACAAATACAGTAATAAGAGCAGTCGCAGTTAAGCCTTCACTGTTCTGTATTGTATAGTTGAAGGTATCGCTTCCTGAAAAATTATTTTTCGGTGTATAAGTAATATTTTTCCCGTTAATAACCAAAGTACCGTTAGCTGGAGGTGTTGTAGAAGCAATAATTAATGAATTACTGTTTTTATCAGTGTCGTTAGCTAACGGAGTTATCTCTACTGCAGTATTTGCCGTAGTATAAACGTTGTCAGCATTTGCTACAGGAGGTGATGGTGGCTCTATTCCTGAACGTTCAAACTCAACAGTTATGGAATGGTCGGCATTTACATTATCAAATGTATAAAATAAAGGCTTGCCGATAGAATTTCCATCTACAGCTACATCTTTAACAGTATTATCTGTTTCAGGTGTAAATGTAAATGTCTGACTCTGACCTTTAGTTACAATTATAGTTCCACCAGGTGTAATTGAACCTACTGACTTACCGCTGCCGCCATCTTGAATTGTTTTCCAGCCTGCAGGATAGTTTGTAGGAGACCATGAATTGTTATTTATAAGTGATTCATATGAACTGCCTTTGTAGGTAACTTTGTCTCCTTTCATATATAAAGTATCGCCGGCCATAGGCTGTGTAAATTCCGGATAGTCTGAAATACTGCCTCCTATTGCGCTGGCTGTTATGGTAAATGTTTCCTGCTGCTGACTGTTTACAAATACAGTTACTTCTGCTGAATCTGTTCCGCCTTTTCCGTCAGTTACAGAATACGAGAATAAATCTGTCCCTTTAAATCCTGTATTAGGCGTGTATAAAACACTGTTCGAAGATATTTCAGCAGTTCCATATTGTGGTGAGGTAGTAGCGGTTATAGTAAGTAGATCATTATCCTGATCAGTATCATTATTAAGTACCAGTGCTGATTTAGGTGTGTTCTCATTTGTTATTATTGTATCATTATTTGCTATTGGTGGAGAATTAGGAGAATTACCTCCTTCACCGCTTAGTAAAACATTTGTAGGATGGACATTTACATTACCTGGAGTTGCGTTAAAGCCGAAAGAATATGACTCTCCGGGGGAAAGATCAGGTTTCCAAGGGGGATGGCCTACTGTATATGTATTATTTACTTTAGAAATTTTCTGTGCACTCCATATGTCTGTAATATCATATGGAAGGTCAAATTTTACCTGCCAGTTTTTTAAAGTTGATGCTGTTGTATTTTTTACTGTAAACTTACCGGTAAAGCCGGAACCCCAATCATTATCGACTTTAAACTTAAATGTTTCTTCTGCAGCAATACAGTTGATACTGATAACAAATCCAGTTATCAATGTCAGAAGAAACATCGATATCTTAAATGAATCTCTTAATATTTTATACATAACTTTATTTCCTATATTTTTTTGTTGCATAAAAAGTAACAATTTAATTTTTGGGTCAAGTTATATAAAAATCACCTAAGTAAACGAATAAAAATAAAACATAGCTATTTTCTCCATAGTAAATAGTTTTTACTTTTTTATCTTAATATTCTTCCACTTTACAATTTAATTATTTTTAACAACACTCACAAGTGAAGCAGTTTATATGCCTTGCAATACTACATTAAATGTAATTTTTTAATTATATTTTGTAGCAATTAGAGGAATAAGTTTGCTTTGGTTAAGTGAATTTGGTATTTAGAGAAATAAAAGATAGAAATTGTTTCTGTATATTCTCACCTAATACTTAATGTTTTATTAATAAATTATATATAATTAAATAGTAAGAATAGAAAGGGATGCAGAATGGAAAAAAAAGAGTTAGTTGTCATAACCGGTGCAAGTTCAGGAATAGGTAAGGCTTTAGCAGTACATTTCAGCTCTAAAGGTTATAACCTTCTATTATTAGCAAGAAGAGTGCAACTTATTCTAGATTTGAATTTACCTAATGCTATATGCTTATCTCTAGATGTTAGAAAAACAAAAGAATTTATAGAAGCTATTGATAATGGAGAAGAAAAATATGGTCCTGTAGACTGTCTTATCAATAATGCAGGAATTATGAATTTTGGAGAATTTACAGATGACAATTTATCCCACTCGAATAAAGAACTCATCGACACGAATATTTTAGGGTGCATAAACGGTATTGAAGCTGTTTTATCTAAAATGCAGAAGAGAGGAAAGGGTACGATATTAAATATTACCAGCAGCCATGATAGGCACCCCAGTCCATGTGCTGCAACATATGGTGCAACTAAAGCTGCAATAAAAAGCCTTACAGAATCATTGGCTATCGAATCTTCGGGTAAAAATGTTAGAATATGCAGTATTGCTCCATCGCTTGTTGATACTCCAATTATTAGTAATCTTCGTGCAAAATCATTCGATGGACTTAAAGAAAGAAAAGTAATGGTTGATGCTGAAGAATTTGCTGAAATCGTTTATTGGATATATTCACTACCACAGCATATCTGCATTAAAGATATATTAATAGCTCCAACTAATACTAAGATTTTTATGGGAGAAAATGAGTAACTTTTTCACTAAATACACAATAGCATATGAGCATAAAACTATGGAATTTATTTTCATTTATAATAAGGTTGTAAATAATATCTGTGAGCAATAGAAAAAGGAAACTGAATCCGTTTAAATTATGGGATCCTACTTATGAGAACCTTGTTTATTCTCTGGAGATAGTCACTCCTGCAATTATAGGCGTTTTATTTTGGGTGTATACACATAAGCCTTGCACGGCACTTATGATGACGGTTGCTCCTGTAGCAACAATGACTACTTTTAATGTAAACAAATTTAGC
>DASCNA010000198.1:0-5669 GCA_036011305.1 Victivallales bacterium | reverse complement strand
ATATATATATTATAAATTAATATAAACATTTTTTATCACTTTACATAAATAGTTTTAAAATAATCATTTAAATTATGAACGGAGGCAACAATGCATGACGCAGTTACTGAAGGACTAAGTCACTTTACAGGCCTTAATAAAGCTATGCTTGAAGGAGCGCAGTATGCAATTCTTCCGGGAGATCCAACAAGGGCTAAAAATTTAGCTTATGAGCTAGACTCTAAAACCAAATTTGTACAGAGCAGAAGACAGCACATCTCATACTTAATAAATTTTCATGGTCAAAAAGTGTTAATTATATCAACAGGAATGGGATGTCCTGCAATTGCAGTTACAGCAGAAGAACTGGCTTTATGCGGAGTTAAATATTTTATCAGGCTCGGAACTTCAGGCACGATCCAGGAACACATAAATTTAGGAGATATTGTCATAAGCAAAGCTGCTGTTAAACTTGACGGAACATCTGAACAATATGCTCCTTTAACTTATCCAGCAGTGGCTTCTTTTTCATTGACTCAGTCTTTTGCCCATGGAGCTAAAATTAAAAATATTCCATATCACATTGGAATAACTGTTTCCTCAGACACATTTTGGCCTGGTCAGGAAAGATATGACAATTATTCAGGCAGCATTCTCAGATCATTCAAAGGTTCAATTGATGAATGGAGATCATTAAATATTTCTAACTTTGAAATGGAAGCTTCAGCTTTATTGACTGTTTGTTCTGTATTCAATTTAAAAGCAGCATGTTTTTGCGGAATAATAGCAAAAAGAACTGACAGTGAAGAAGTAAATCCTGAAGGGAAAAAAATTGCGGAAAAAAATTGGATAGTAACTTTAAAATCCGGTTTATTTGTCGATATGAAAAAAAGAAATTTAATTGACTGATGGGATTCTTAAAATGAAAAAAGTTAAAGAAGATGAAAAACTTTATCATATAGGTTTATCTAATGATATGATAGAAAATGCTGATTATGCAGTTCTGATTAATGATAAACAGTTTATTGAGCCAATAGCAAAAATATTAGATAAAAATTCTAAATATATTAATGAAAATCGAGAATACTTTTCTTATCTATCCACTGTAAATGGTCATAAAGTACTTGTTGTATCAACAGGCCTAGGCGGTCCTGCCATGGGAATAGGAATAGAGGAATTTGCTACCATAGGACTAAAGTATTTTATACGTTTAGGTGATACTGGTGCTTTACAGTTCAATATGAATATAGGCGATTTAGTATTGTCCAAAGCTGCTATGCGCATGGAAGGAACATCTAGACACTATGCTCCTGAAAATTATCCTGCAGTTGCCTCACTGGAAATGACAAATACATTTTTAGAGACATTAAAATATCACAATATTAAATTCCATTACGGAGTTACAGTTACAACAGATACATTCTGGCCGGCGCAGGGACGTCGCGGATACCTTGATTTTGTACCCAAAAAATATGAAAATATTTTAGAAGAGTGGAGAAGATATAAAATACTCAGTGTAGACATGGAACTTTCAACACTTTTTACTCTATGTAATGTTTTTAACCTGGAAGCTGTTGCCATTTTAGATGTTGTGAATAGAAATTTCGAAAATGAATTTATAAATGAACTTGACAGTAAAACAAGAATAAATAACTGGAAAATGTTTTTGAAAGATGCAATAGAAATGGATATGCACAGAAGAGAACTTATATAGGCAGTTGAACTCGGATATCTATATTGTTGACTTTTATGAACTATTACCATTCATAATTAACAATTAAGACAATCTATCTAGTAATCATTCAGATTATAGAATATTATTAATAAAAAGACATAATTTATGTCTTTTTTATTTGAATATAACTTAGGGAATCCTAAGTTATTGATCTCATATTCTGTTTTGTTATGCAACAGGTTGCAATATTGAAGTAAAGGAAATATATGATGGGCAGATTAAAGCCGATGAGGCAGATGCATGTAAATGAAAAGGGAATAATTGTATCAGTTAAAGCTAAAGGAGAGCTTGGCAGAAGAATCAGAGATATGGGAATTATATCAGGCACTGAATTTATGATTATTGGAAAAGCTCCTCTATATGACCCTGTAGCCATAAAAATGAAAGGTTTTACCATTACTCTCAGAAACAGTGAAGCAGATTATATCACATGTGAGGTAGAAGGTTAAGAGTTATGCACAAGCAGCGTAAAATAACTGTAGCACTAGCAGGACAGCCCAACTGCGGAAAAAGCACAATGTTCAATGCTTTAACCGGTTCTACTGCAAGAGTAGGCAATTATCCCGGAATCACAGTAGAGAGAATGGAGGGCTACTGTAAAACAGATAATTATAAAATTAAATTTATAGATCTTCCAGGAACATATTCCCTAACTTCTTATTCTATGGAAGAAGTAGTTGCAAGAGATGTTATTTTAAATGAAAAACCTGATGTAGTAGTTTGCATGCTTGATTCAGCTGCTTTAGAGCGAAGCCTTTATTTAGTAATTCAGCTCATCGAAATCGGCATCCCTGTTATTGTTGGACTGAATATGATGGACGAAATAAAAAGAAAAGGAATTCAGCTCAACTCCTCCAAACTTTCAAAATTACTAGGCGTACCGGTCATTGAGTGTGTAGCAAGAAGAAATATAGGCAAACTAGAAATTGTCAATGAAATTATTAAGACTTCTGAAAATATAAATAAAAATAAACCTGAATTAAATATCTCATATAGCAGTGACCTGGATTCTGCTTTAGATAAAATGGAGGATTTAATAGTTAAAAATAATTTTTTAACTGATATTTACCCTCCTCGCTGGCTCGCTATAAAATACATGGAGCAGGACAATGAAATAATTGAAAAAGGACGAAAAGAAAAAACTATTTCTGAGGAACTTGAAAAAATAGTTGCTAAAGTAGAAGAACATACCGAAAAAACACTTAATACTTACCCTGAAGCAATTATTGCAGATTATAGATATGGCTATATAAGGTCATTGCTTAAAGAAGGTGTAATTGAAAGAACCCAGGAATTTAGGCGAACTTTCAGTGAAAAAGTGGATAAAATAATTACTCAAAGATTACTTGGTCCTATTATTATGGTATGTGTGCTGTATGTGCTTTTCTGGCTAACTTTTACAGTTGGAGCATATCCACAGGGATGGCTTCAGGATTTTTTTAACTTACTAGGTAACCTTGGAAATGCTTATATACATAATGAATTTTTAAGATCTCTTATTGTTTCAGGTATAATTGACGGTGTAGGGGCAGTTTTGAGCTTTGCACCGCTGATTCTTATAATGTTTGCCATGCTTTGCTACCTTGAGGATTTAGGTTATATGGCAAGGGTAGCCTATATGCTCGACAAATTATTTAAAATGTTTGGGCTTCATGGTGCATCTGTAATGCCATTTATTGTTTCAGGTGGAATCCCTGGAGGTTGTGCTGTCCCTGGTGTTATGACGACAAGAACATTAAAAAGCCCAAAAGAACGACTTGCAACTATTTTAACAGCTCCTTTCATGGTATGTGGTGCAAAAACTACTGTTTACCTTATGTTCGCCGATGCTTTTTTTAAAAACCAGGCAACACTCGTTATGTTAGGATTAACTATAGCAGCATGGTTTTTTGCTTTGGTAGTAGCTGTAGTTCTAAGGTCCACAATTATTAAAGGTGAACCAACTCCATTTATTATGGAACTGCCACCTTATAGGCTGCCTACAATGTATGGAATAATTACGCATACATGGGATAGAGTTTGGCAGTTCATTAAAAAAGCTGGAACAGTTATTTTTGCAGTTGCTATTATTATGTGGGTATTGATGACTTTTCCTCAGTTGCCTGCAAACAAAAAACAGGAATTTAATATACAGAAAGAGAGTTTAAAATCTCAATATGTAACAAATACAACTAAATCTTCTTTATCAACAGAAAAACTTCAGGAGTATCAAATTAAGTTACACGATCTTAATAACTTTGAAGAACAAACTGCATTAAAACATTCTATAGGTGGCCGTTTAGGAGTATGGTTTGAGAACATTAGTAAATATGCAGGTTTTCCATGGCAGGCAAATATTGCTCTCATCGGTGGTTTTGCTGCAAAAGAAGTAATCTTATCGACAATGTCAACAGCCTATTCTTTAGGGGATTTCGACCCTGATGCCGCGCCTCCGGCTCAACAGGGCAACAATAGCGCAAGCAAATTAATAGCTTCAACTCATAGTTCGTCATCTACACTTGAACAAAGCCTAAGAAATGACCCGGCATGGACGACTCCTGCAATAATCAGTTTATTTTTATTCATTCTACTCTATGCTCCATGCATGGTAACGGTTGTTACTATGGCAAAAGAAGCTACATGGAAATGGGCGATAGGAGGAACAATAGGAAGTTTAATATTTGCCTATATTCTTTCAGTAATTGTCTTCCAGGTTGGAACATATATATTTATGTAGAACGAATGTACTTTAAAACATGTAAGGGACTTACCATGAGTAAAAAAATTGCCATTATAGGTTTAGGCTTTGGTGCAGAATTTATCCCCATTTACCAGCAGCATCCAGATGCAGATTTGATCGCAATTTGCCAGCGTTCAGAAAGTAAATTGCAAAAGGTAGGAGATCAATTTGGAATTGAAATGCGTTATACATCTTATGAAGAACTTTTACAAGATCCTCAAATTGATGCTGTTCATATCAATACACCCATTCCCAACCATGGAGAGCAGTCAATCAAAGCATTAAAAGCTGGTAAGCATGTGGCATGTACCGTTCCCATGGCAACAACAGTAAAAGAATGTGAAGAGATTGTACATCTTTGTGAAGAAAAGAACTTAAAGTATATGATGATGGAAACGGTGGTATATAGCCGTGAGTTCTTATTTATGAAAGATCTTTACAAAAAAGGAGAATTGGGGAAAGTACAATTTTTAAAAGCAAGTCATCAGCAGGATATGGATGGGTGGCCTAATTACTGGCCAGGACTTCCTCCTATGTACTATGCAACACATTGTGTTGGCCCAGTACTCGGTTTAACTAAAGCTGAAGCTGAAGAAGTTTCTTGTTTTGGTTCTGGTACAATCAGAAAAGAATTAATTAGAGAGTATAACTCTCCATTCGCTGTGGAATCCTGTCATATAAAATTTAAGAATTCAGACCTTTCAGGCCATGTTTATCGCTCACTTTTTGATACAGCTCGTCAGTACCGCGAGAGCTTTGAAGTTTACGGATCAAAAAAGTCAATTGAATGGCCTTTAGTTGAAAATGAAAAACTAGTGGTACACACGAGCAAAAAACCGGAACCGGAGATTGCTGCTAGGGTTGAATGCCCAGATTTTGCTCATTTACTTCCAAAAGAGATTCAGAATTTTACGACCCATGGCGTATATAATAACGATGGGAATGAACATTTATCATTTACTCAAGGAGCTGGTCATGGTGGCTCACATCCTCATCTTGTTCATCAATTTATTAATATGTTAAAAACAAATGAGGATTCTTATCCAAATGTATATGAATCAGCTAATATTACCTGTGTGGGCATTTTAGCACACGAATCTGCTTTACACGGTGGTGAAAAAATTAAATTACCTGGGTTTACTTTTAGGAAGATTTAACAAAAACTACTTCTAAAAAGGCGTGGAGTTTTAAATTGACTTAAATATTATTTTATATATATAAGATAATATTTTTGAT
>DASCNA010000197.1:0-45678 GCA_036011305.1 Victivallales bacterium | reverse complement strand
TTTTCTCATGGCTTCCAACGTATAATAATGTAATATTAAGCCTGCCGAAAGCAGTCAGCATTGAACTTGGAAGCCTGATGATTGCTTTCATTGCAATCGGAAGAATTCTTTTCGGTGTTGTATTAAAATATGTAAAATGGCAGACTGTTTTTATTGTAAACTTTATATGCGGCATAATACTAATTACAATTACAGCTATTTCACTTCATAACGGTGTGAATACAGCAGGTGTGCAAACTATATTTCAGGCTCCGTTAGTTGCATTCAGCCTTCCACTTTTAGGCTTTTTTATTGCACCTGTAATTCCAACACTGAATTCAACCATACTGACAAGTGTCCCTAAACTACACCATACTGCCATGATAAGCATCATGGTCATCATAAGTTCGCTGGCTTCAAGTTTTGCATCTCGTTTAGTTGGCGGAATGTTCACATGGTTTGGAGGTCAACTGGCATTCGATGCAACAACTCTCATTCCGCTTGTAATCTTATTACTTATTATTTTACCATACACAAAAGTTCTGTTTAGAGCAGAAAAAAAACTGAAAGAATCTGAGGTCTAACAATGAATAAAGTAAAAATATTTGTAGCAGGTGCTGGTAACAGGGGAACAAAATATGCTGAATATGCATTACTCCGACCAGATCAGATTGAAATTGTAGGTGTAGCTGAACCAAGAGATGAATACAGGGATAAATTTGTTAAAACTCATAATATAAAATCAGAATACGCTTTCAAAGACTGGCGTGATGCAGCTAAGCTTGATAAATTCGCTGATGCAGTGATTATAGCCACACAGGATAGGGATCACGCAGAACCTGTAATTGCTTTTGCTGAAAAGAACTATCATATACTATTGGAAAAACCAATGGCTGCAACAGCAGAAGAGTGTATAAAAATATATGATGCTGTAAAAGACAGAGATATTTTCTTCGGTGTCTGTCATGTGTTAAGGTATACTCCTCACACTAAAAAATTAAAGGAAATTATCGACTCTGGCGCAATTGGAGAAATCGTGAATATACAGCGTCTAGAACCGGTCGGATACTGGCATTATGCACATTCATATGTCAGAGGCAACTGGAGAAATGAAAAAGAGTCTTCTTTCATATTATTGGCAAAATCATGTCATGATATTGACTGGATACATTACATAATGGGAGAAAAGTGTACTGCTGTTTCCTCTTTCGGTTCTCTGAAGTATTTTAAAAAAGAAAATCAGCCTGAAGGTGCTTCATCAAGATGTCTGGATTGCAAATATGAACGCACATGTCAGTATTCGGCAAAAAGAATTTATCTTCAAAGTCTAGCAGATAAAGAATATGACTGGCCTTTAAGTGTTTTAACTACAGATCATACGGAAGAAGGCATACTAAAAGCTTTAGAAAACGGTCCATATGGAAAATGCGTTTTCGACTGTGACAATGACGTTGTGGATAATCAGGTAGTAAATATGATGTTTGAAAACGGGAACACCTCTTCTTTCACAATGACAGGTCTTACCGAAAAGGATGATAGCAGAAGAACTACAATTTTCGGAACTAAAGGTGAAATAAGAGGAAATGAAAACCAAATTGAAGTTTATGATTTTCTAACAAGAACATCTACTTTTTATGATATTGACTTATCAGAGTTCGCAGGAAAAGATGCTCATAACGGCGGAGATTTCGGTCTGATGAAACATTTCATAAATGCAATTTTAACTAATGATAAGAGCCTGATTCTCTCCGGAGCAGAAGAAACACTGGATAGTCATCTTCTTGTATTTAAAGCAGAACAGGCCAGGCTCAATAATACTGTAGTTAACATTTAACTTGATACACTCATTTGCTGAGTTTAATTATCATAATTAAATTTAGGAAATCACATCTAAAAAGATGTGGTTTCCTATAATTATATCCTTATCCAACTGAAGAAAACATCAGAAAATCTTTATCAGTAGGGGTTTGAGTGTATTCTCCCTTAATCTCTGAGACTAGATCCAAGTAAGCTGATATACCTTTGATCTGAACAGGCATAAATTTTAGATCTGTGATATTATAAGTACCATCAGGTAATTTAATGACATTCAAAGATCCTGTTCCAGCGGGTACAGTTTTTATATTACCACCTGGATTTTTCATATCAAATCCAGATACATGAAGACTAAATTGAAGTTCTTTGCTAGTTCCAAGTTCTTGTGCAATCTCAGCAGCACTAACACTTCCAATACCTGCATTCCCTTGAACACTCAATATAGGCTTAACCTGTCCTTGAAAATTAAGTGTAACTACATTGCCCCTCCCCCAATTCATTCCTGTACAAAGAGTAAATTCTTGAGGATTATTACTTGATAAAGTAAATTCTCGAGGATTATTACTTGATATAGTAAGTTCTTGAGGATTATTACTTGCTGCCATGCAAGTTAAACCAATTGAACTAATCCCAATTGCCATTGCAATACTAAATATAATTTTTCTCATTTTACATCTCCTCTATTTTTATTAATTCTTATCCCTATTTCTCCTGAAATATAAAACCAAAAAAATTTTGTTTTTAATTTACTGTTCTCAGGCAGAATTTTAATTTTAAAAAATAAATAAATATATATATATTAGAGCAACATTGCATATTAAAGTATATTATAAATTTTTTGTATGCAATATTTCATACAACCAATATGTTTCTACAAATAATTCAGGTAATTATTTGCTGTAAAAAGCTGAATCAGTGCCTTGGCTACAAAAATATTTTGTCTATAACTATTAAATTAATTAGAAGTAATTGCAAAACTATTATTTTAAAACCCAAATTATGCTGAAATAATTAAATAGTTTTGTAGTGCTTTACTTCTGAAACCTAAAGGTTTCTAATGCATAGTTTGGATTAAAATTATTTTGTTGAATTTGGAGGAAGTTTATGTTATAAGATTGTTGGCTATATAAATATAATAACCATTAAACTAAAAACAGCTTAAGGATAAACATACTTTATGTTGAAAATAATTTCTTTGTCAAAGCTCTTTCTAACAGGACAGTTAGCTGCTGCTCTTTCCAACCTAATACGGTCTTTATCAGAATAATTATCAGCCATATAAATATTTACATTTATTTTTTTGTATCTTATAGATGGATTATTTTCTGTTATAATTTTTACATCAACTCTTGTATTTGATATATCAATATTCATTCTTAAAGCTAATGTCCCCATAGACAACAGCATACATCCCCCTAAAGCTGACTCTACTAAATTTATCGGAGAGAATTCTTCTCCTTTTCCAGTATAAGGACAATCTATTCCTATTTTATTCCCTTGAGGAAACTTAGTAGAAATACAGTGCTGCTTTCCATCATAGATAGTTTTAACTAAACTCATTTTCTCATATATCTTTCAAAATAAGTAAAATTTGGTTTACAGTTGACACAATCTTTTTTCCTGGAACAAAACATGCATCCGGAATAATCTTCTCTATACGGTTGACCACAAACAGTTAACTTTCTTTTCAAATTTAGATTCCCTATTCTTTTTACGATAAAATTATAATGCGTTGCATTAACAGTTAATATTACTCTGGTCTGTTCAGTTAGTTTTTAATTTTCTGTATTCTATTATAACACTTCTGAGCATAACAGCTTAAACAAAAGGCAATACAATGGAATGTTTTATAGCAGTTTTCTACTATGCTTTCTTTTAATATAAAAAAGTTTTTTCCTAAAATGAAATAAAATGTATGCAGTTATAACTATCAGTAAGGCAAAAAATAGCCAGATATAATTTTCCATTATCATATCAGTCCCCTTATATACCATTGATGCATAAGTCATTTTCTCGGAAATGCTGCCGAAATAGTAACCGATTAAAGCCAGTATGGCAGTCCAAATCCCAGCACCTAATGCAGTAAATACGGCAAAAGGAAGATGTTTCATTTTAGCAAAACCTGCCGGTATTGACACAAATTGACGAATTGCCGGCAGTAGTCTCCCGACAAATGTTGCTATGCTACCGTAATCATAAAACAGTTTTTCTGCTTTTTTTAATGTATCTTTTTTTAAAAATAAATACTTCCCATATTTATAGAGAAAAGGACGTCCCAGTAATTTACCCAGATAATAATTAAAATAAGCTCCAGCAAGACATCCGGCAGTACCGACACTTACAGCTATAATTAAGTCTATCATCGGTAATCCAAAACTCAGCTCACCTCTAAATGCCATAAAACCGGCCGGAATCATAATTACTTCACTCGGAAAAGGAACTATTGAACTTTCAAGAGCCATTAAGATAAAGATAATAAGGAATCCCCAAACGTGAGCATAATCAGCTGCCAATTCAATATATTTCACTAAAAATTCAGTTTCCGACATATATTCTCCTGTGTTGTTTATACAGATTTATAAATGATTAATTTAGAGTACTTCCTTCCTTTCTGTGGAGACTCAAAGGAAGATAGAATTTATCATATCAGGTAAGATGCGGTTAAAGTATTACTTATATTATTGTTCTAATAAGAATAAACTGCTAAATAAACGAAGTATTAATCAATATATTATATTTTACTAACCTGATGTAAAAGCGATTTTATTTAAACCTATAGCTATTTCGTGTTAAAAATACTTTCTATTCCGGATAATGCAAATGGAGGTATTACAAATAATGATATTAGAATAATTAATATTTTTGTGTTGATTGATGCAGTACCAGCTAAATTCTAAAAAATATAAATAATACTTTTATGATATCAGCATAGGTTTATTTATAAAATTTATTATATAATTACCATATCAAATTATAGATGTTATATAATGTTCTATCGTGTTATAGAAAAAAGAAGCATTATTCTTTTATGTACATTGAATATAATATTTTTTATAATATTCACCTTTTTTGATATCTTGAGGAATATGGGAATATTTAGGAAAGTATTTTTTATAAGGCCGCTCAATATTTATACCTTCATAATATCTATATTTATATCACTTATATTATTATGTTTATTCTGTTTTTCCTTCAAAAAAATTATTAAAAAAAGGATAAAACAAAAATGGAAAAAGCTGTTTCATTTATGCGCATTACCAATAATAATATTTTTTTTCATAATTTATTCTCCAATCTATAATCCTTATGTGAGTGTTCTTTCATGGATGATTACAGACTTCACAGGAATTATGCTCACTATTATATATTTAATGTTTGCCTTCGAATAGCGAACCTGCCACTATATTAAATTAACTTGCACTCAAATATTTTGTTTCGTATTACAGCCGAAGTCTAATTGACGGTTTCAATTTAAAATTTCAGTCTTTTGCCTACAAAACTAATGAGTTGTTATACTTTTAACATAGAATAAGTTCCTATATATTAAAATTACTCAGTATTACTTATCACTAAACAAATTAAAGGTTACAGGAAATGAAATGTACAATTTTAAATAAAAGATTTATCTTTCTTTTGTGTATCCTGAATACTTTAATTTTTATAATATTCAATTTAATAGATATTTTTAGAGATATGGGAGTATTTAAGAAATTTTTAGTAGTTTCAATAGTGCCTCCCTATAATTTCCTTACATACATTATGTCTATGGCAGCTTTAATAATTTTACTGTTTTTACTAACGTTTTCTTTCAGAAAAGCAATCTCCAAAGAATATGTAAAGCACAAACTACTTCACATATTTTCAATACCGGCAATTATTTTTTATATTATCTTATTTGTACCATTTTACATTCCATATATCTCTACGTTCTGCTGGACTATTACAGATTTTCTTGGAGTTATACTTAATATTATCTACTTGATGCTTGCTTTCGAATAATCGTCTTAGATTCATTCATTAGCTAACTGTTCATTAGGCATATATTTACATCAGGATCCAGCATCCTGATTACCAATACTTCTTCTCGACAAAATACGATCTATCATTTATTTTCATAAAATCCCATCTTTCATTTGTCAATTTTTTTAAAAAATAAACATCATGGCTGATCATAATGATACCGCACGGCGTATCATTAATAGCATTTTCGAGACACTTTATAGAATCAATATCAAGATGATTTGTCGGTTCATCCATTATTATTATTTTTGGCTTTTTCAAAATACCAACAGCCAGCATCAATTTCCTCACCTCTCCAGGACTTATCATTTCAGATGTCAGCATACCTTTTGGCTCAGAGCCCAAATGCTTAACCAAATTCATAACTTTAGCTAATCCGGAAGAATCCAGGTTTAATTTTACTTCTTTGAAAAATCTGTTTGAGCTAATAGCATCTATTTCCTGTGGAAGAAATATTATATCTTCTTTATCTACACACATAACATTTAATATTTTATTTATAAGAGTAGTTTTGCCTGAACCATTATCGCCTGTAATGCCTATTCTGTTAGAAGAGTTCATTGATAATTCGGGATAACTTAAGGTTTTATCACTTCCTAGTTTAATACAGCCTTCTTCAAGGTTGAATATAGAATTCCGTTTTAGTTCTCGACAATCGATCCAAATATCTAATTTTTTAGTTTTGGTGATATTAAATTCACTTAATTCTGTTAATTTTTTATTCAGTCTGCCTTTCAGCTGAGACTGTAGTTTACCTGCTATTGCATCTCTACCTGAGCAAATACCTCCTTCAATCTTATCTTTTGCATCATAATCTTTTTTAGCCGTATGCTTTTTCGATCTTTTGGCATCTGCCTGTGCTGCTTTATGTTTTCTATTAGCATATTCCTTTTTCAATTTCCTATAACCTTTTTTCATATTCATATATTCAGTTAACAATGATTCATCATTTATCAATTTCTGTTCACAACTGATTGAATATGAAGATTTGAACTGTTTTACACCATTTAGATCAATAAAGACTGAGCTAGTGCATAAATTATCCATTACGTATCGATCGTGGCTGACAATTATACCAATTCCATTATATTCTTTAAGTAAATTCAGCAGACACTTCCTGGACTTTAGGTCAAGATGATTAGTAGGCTCATCTACTAATAAAATCTTTGGATTCCGCCATATTGCCTCAGCGATCTGTAACCGTTTTTTTTCTCCATAGCTGAGATAATACCATCTATCCAGCCAGTGATCCTCTATATTCAGCATATGTTTCAATTTTATTGATTCTATATCATATGAATAAATAAAATCTGACAGCAACAAAGGAGCAGAGTCCATTCTCTGTTCACAAAACAAAGCCACATGGCCGTTATAAACAATTCCGCTCTCAGGAAGCAACTCTCCCGATATAAGTTTTAACAGTGTTGTTTTTCCTGAACCATTACGCCCTATTATCCCCGTCCACCCATAGGAAAAGGAAAGGTTAACATCTCTGAATAGATACTGTTCATTCGTGTCATATCTGAAAGATAGATTATTTAAGGATAAAGAATAAGCCGACATATATACCTCCATGAAAATATTCGCTTTCCATTCAGGTAAAATAGATGCAGACAAAACAGAATTGTTTATAACAGAATAAAGTTACTTGACTCATGTAAAAAAACGGAAAGCTGATTAATAAAATACTAAATTTTAAATCCTCTTAATTTAATAATTTCTATTTTTTATAATTTCACCGGAGTAACTCCTTTAATTGATTTTTAAATATGTGAATTTTAATTTACAGCCAATACCAATTATTTCAAATAAAATAATTAAAAGTAGATAATCCGAAACAATTTTCCGTTAATAATTAAAAAGCTCCTCTAATTATGAGGAGCTATATTAAGAATAAGATAATCTAAATTTACTTAGCTTTAGCTGTTTTTTCTGGAAGAAACTTTGGAACACCCTTTGGTATTGGAGTTGTATCAGATGATTTATCATTAGGATCTCTTGTTATATCCATAACTTCATTACCATCACCTACAGCTGATCCTGTATAATTAATTATTTTTGTAACTGTACCGTCAAAAGGAGCATAATAATAACAATTTTTAATATTTATCAGGGCTGTTTTTAAATCGGCCACAGCATTTATATAATTAAACCTAGCTTCCTGAAAAGCTTCCAATGAAACATTATGAGATTTTAGAAGTTTCTGATCTCTGTCAAAAAGCTGTTTACAATACCTTACATTGTTTTCAGCTTTCATTCTTGCCACTTCCAGAAGATTCGATTCAATTTGAAAAACCAACTGCCCTTTTTTAACCTTATCTCCAAGTTTTACATGCATTATCAGCATACCTTCTACAACAGAGGCAATCTGAGCTACCTGCGGTTCCGGTGCAGTGTCTGCAGCAAAAACTCCAAATGCTACTAAGCAAGCCATTAAAGCCAGTATCAATTTTTTCATAGTTTAACTTCTCTTTCAATTGCTATTAAATTACTAATATGACCAACATATTTATAGATTATATACCATAAAATTGCTATTTGTATATTATTTATTTCTTAATTACTTTAAATTATAATTATTTAAGCTTATAGTCTATATCCAAATGGATAGTGTTCAAATGTATAATAAACAACGGTTTTAACCAGATAAGATTTTTATACTATGGGGATCTAATGAGAATAGTCAATCAAAAAAGCAGATTTCAAATATTCAGATCAAAATATACTCCTGTTAAACATGACAAATCTGGAGATATAGTAAAAGGAACAGGAAGAAGCCAATTTAAACTTATCGGATCTTTTTCAATTTATGAAATTAATAGAGAAACATTTCTTCCATCGGCCCTAAAAACAGGTAGAAATAAAGATAATATTTTAGAAATTGATAAAGTGTTAAATCAGAGTGAAATAAACGAACTTCAGGTATATCTGACAAAATGGTGCAAAGAAGAAGATCAAAAACAAAAGTTATCCCACTATGAAATCCTTTTTCATTCATTAATATGTGAATTACAGGATATTATTGAAAATTTTGATTCTGTTCCAATCTCAAAAGATGAAATAACTACTTACTATAAATCAATTGAAGAGCTTAACAGGAAACTTGAAAATTCAGGTAAATTCAATCCCAATAAGAAAAAGTCAGGCTGGGGTCGTAAGTTCATTATAAAAAAATGAATATTTATTCTATCGAAACCGAATGAAGTGATTTAGCTGTTTTTCTAATTATTATTCAATTTAATTTACTTAGGAGCTAATCTTAATAATGTGCCCTGCCTATCTTCATATAAAATTACAGATCCTTTATTCACCAGATAATTGATTGTTCCTTGGTTATAATTTGAAATAAATATAATATCAGTTCCAAGGGCATCAGCAAGCTGTTCAGGAGACACTAGTTTTTTACCCAGTCTAAAATTTTCTATAACCTCTGTCCTTTTAGGATAAACGTAATATCCGTACATTGGATCCAATCCAACAGGATACCTAAATTGATCTGCAGCATAAAATGCCAGAGGAAAATCATACCAATACAACAACCCAACATAAGTTCCTGGTTCAAGATTTCCAGAAGCCCATTTTGCATAACCGTAAAGAGGAGCAACTTTTAAAAATTTTGGTAAAAAGTAATTCTTATAAAATGGTATTGAGATAAATATGAATAATGAAATTAATATAATTTTTTTCCTATAAATAAAGCTGAATAATTTAGATTCGGGTATTACTTTTTTAAAGCCATGAACAGAATAAGCAAAACAAAAAATACTTAAAGGTACCGAGTATTCATTAAATCTTTTGGTATAATAAAATCCTACTGTTAAAATCAGAAGCAAAACGGATAAAAAGCAGTCCTTAACTGATTTTTGTTTGTTATATACAAAATAGAATATAAATAATATAAAAAATATAACTGGTAAAATATTCCTTATTACAGTGCTTAAATCAGGTGAATTAACGCCTGTACCTAATACTACTTTACTGCTGTATAAACCGAACATCTGCTTAATAACAATGACTCCCTGAACATACCATCCAATAAAGGTATTTGGAAATTGCGGATGAATTAAAAGTCCTGCGCATATACCAAATATAGCAGATAGCAACAAGAAAAAAGAGAGAAATGCTCTTCTGCTTCTATGCATAAAAATCTCTGCAAAGATATAACATACAACAGGTATCAATAGTATATGCGGTACTGAGTAGCATAAAGCATAAATCCATCCGAAGAAAAAGATTATTATACATTTATATAATAATCTTGTATTCCATAGCAAAGTAAAAACCACTATCATAAACAAGATAATTGAAATCAAAAAGGGTCTGATCATAAATAGTTTCTGTAAAAATAAAGGAGAGGCAAAAACGAATAAAGGAGGAATTACCATACTGGAAGATTTACAATAAATGTATCCTCCGATTGAAACAGTCAACATTATTATAAAAACAAATATAATATCAATAAAATTAAATGGTGCTCCTGATGAAAATCCCAAATAACCTAATATATTTCTCAGCACATAAAGTATTGCGTGAAACCCTAATTCCTTATCATAAAAATTAGTTTTCCAAATTGACATTTCTGTCCATGGGAACTGTTTTGTCGTTGATATAAATGGGAACATATCAGCAGCTTTTATGTGATAATAAACATCTATACCCAAATCCACGCCTTTATCAAACATGGCCATCCGATAGAATATGAAGAGCAGAAAAGTAACAGTAAATGATATTATTAATAAAAGTAGACTGTGTTCAGTTTTATTAGACGAGTTCATACACACTTTAATTCTGAAAACTTGAAGCTATATTATATTTTATTTTATGTAGATTATATATTAATCATATAATAGATTCTTTAATACTTCTAAATTATTATTTATATTAGATAACTCTAGAATATGCATATACTCCAGATTAACCTTAAAAAAATGAATGACTGATGCAAAAAAAACGTATTATATGTAATAAAACAACTATGATTCTAGCCACTCTATATGTTGCTGTTCTAATAGCCAGCAATATTTCTGGAGCCAAAATTATAGATTTTAATCTTTTTGATTTTAAAATTGTTTTTTCCGCTGCTCTTTTCTTTTTCCCATTAACTTATGTTTTAGGTGATATTTTAACTGAGGTATATGGAATTCGAACTAGTAGATTTGTTGTTCTGTTAACTTTAGTAATAAATATAATATTTGTCATATTTATCTATATTTCCATAGTACTGCCTCCTGCAGAAATATGGCATGGACAAATAGCTTATTCTTATACACTTGGAGCTTCTGCCAGAATATTTATTGCTTCAGTATCTGCTTTTGCTGTTGGAGAAATGATGAATATTTTTGTCCTGCAGAAACTTAAAATTATATTCAAAGGAAAATGGATGCCTTTCAGGTTCATCACATCAACTTTCATGGGTGTAGTATTAGGTTCTCTAATTTTTTATACAATTGCATTTGCAGGTGAATATAATGTTTTTATCATAATCGAAATGGCAGTAGTGGAATTATTGATGAAGGTTTCCTATGATGCAGTGATGCTACCTATTTCATGTTCTGTAGCACGAAAGCTAAAAAAAATACATAAATATGATGAATTATTTTAGACTACAGTAATAATTTCAGATATTTTATATTCTCAATTCTGTTTCGTATTACTCTGAATTAATTATATAATTTTAAATAGCAACCAGGTGTTTTTCCTGTAGTTTCCTTAAATGTCTCAATAAAAGTACTTAGACTTTTATACCCCAGTTCAATTGCAACATTTGTTACAGGCATACCATCATAAAGTTTTTCAATAGCCCATAATATTTTAAACTGTTTTTTCCAGCTGCTGAATGACATACCGGTTTCTTTGATAAACATCCTGTTTAAGTTCCTTGTACTGGTACAGGCAACCGAAGCAAAATAGTCGATTTTATCTCTGCAACCAGGATTTTTCATAATATTATTAATGACTCTAATTACACGCTCATCTTTTGCAAATGGCAAACTCAGGGATACAGGTTTAAGTATTCTCAACTCATCTATAATAACATTAACCAGTCTGTATTCAGATGAATTGACAGAATAGGACTCCCCGAAGCCTGCTGTTTTTTTAATTAACTCTCTAAGAAGTTTATTAATGCTCAAAACACAACTATCGGGATTTAATTCTTCAGCAACTGAAATATCAACAAATAAAAGATATACAGAAACGGATTTTGAAAAACTTACAGTATGCTCAAGCATAGGGGGGATCCAGATAGCCTGAGAAGGAGGAACCAGCCAATAATTATTATTGCATACAACTTTAGCTAATCCCTTATTAGGGTAAATAACCTGCCCTCTTTTATGTACATGAGATATTACATCGTACTCATCAGATGAGTGCAAAAAACAAGTCAAAATCGGTAGATCAGAATTAATTACCGAACCTTCTGGATTAGGCATGTTTTTCTTATTAGAAATATTCATTAATGACCTCAATCGTCTTTTCATTCTTAAATTTATGTAAACATCCACACACAAGTTAATATTACTTCAATAATTATATAGCTATCCTAGCTACATATATAGCTAAATCAATATATCCTGGTAAATTATAAAACTATATTCATCTAATAGTCAGTTTAACAACGTATTTGCAAAAACGCGAATAAAATAGAAGCTTGAATTATCTTCAATCTCCTTCTGTTACTGTTTGGCTTCATAAGATTTATATGCGAGATGTGATTCATCAAATTAAGCTGCAATACAATAGAAAATAATACCAAAAAAGCTAAAGCCATTTAAGATTGAAAATATCTCTTATTCCAGACAGAATAAATGTAGGCAATGCAGAAAGAGCAATCACCATTGTTAAATGCCTTATGCTTATTGGAGTAGTACCCAGAAGTTCATTACCGAATGGAAAATAAATAAAACTGATTGACACTACACTTGTAAAAATCACAGACCAGAAAAGTTTCTGGTTTTCAAAAGGATTTCTTTTAAAAATACTTGTCAGTGTTCTGGCATCAAATATATGAAAGTTCTGAACAAAAATTATTGCAACAAATGCAAATGTCTGAGAATAAGCAATTCCGAAGTTCTTATAGATACTGAAACTGAACATAAGGTAGACAAATAGTCCGTTAATTAACCCGCGAATTAAAATCTTGATTCCCAGGCCTTCTGAGAAAAAGCTGACATTATTAAGAGTAGGTCTGCGTTTCATCAGACCCGGTTCATCATTTTCCCAACCGAGCATCAGTGATGGAAAAGCATCGCTGAACAGGTTAATCCATAAAATCATAATTGCCGTTAAAGGTACGATCTGTCTTTCATTCATAACAATAAAAGCAAAAAGTATTGCTGATACCTCTGCTACATTTGCTGTTAAACATTCCCGTAAATACTTTCTTATATTGTCATAGATTCGCCTTCCATATGAAACAGCTGATACAATTGTTGAAAAATTATCGTCCAATAATACAAGGTCAGAGGACTCTTTAGCCACCTGAGTTCCAGCTATTCCCATAGCAATTCCCAGTTCAGATTTTCTCAATGCAGGAGCATCATTTACACCATCTCCTGTCATAGCAGTTATATGTCCATTTTCCTGAAAAGCCTTTACAATTCTTAGTTTATGTTCAGGAGAAACACGAGCAAAAACAGTCACTTTCTTTACAAGTTTTGCAAGTTTATTATCACTTATTATATCAATCTCAGCTCCCTTCATAACCAGGTCTTTTTTAGTCTGTATAATTCCAATCTGCTTTGCTATTTCTCTTGCTGTTACAGCATGGTCTCCAGTTATCATTACGGTTTTTATACCAGCTTTTCTACAAATTTCAATCGATTTCACTACTTCTGGCCTAGGTGGATCAATTATCCCATGTATCGCAAGCAGCGTAAGGTCACTCTCGTGAAGCTCCTTGGCTTTATCAATTTCATCAAATGTTATTTCTCTGTAAGCTACTGCAAGTGTTCTGTAAGCCTTAGAGGCATAGTTTTCTATTGCATCATGAATACATTTTTTTTGATACTCTTCAATATTTCCCTGCGCTCCATTCCAGAAAATATTGGATGAACGGCTGGATATAACATCTGGAGCGCCTACTGACATAAGAAAATACTTACCCTTAGGATTTTTAACAATAACACTGGACATCTTTCTGTTTGAGTCAAATGGAAAACTTCTAATGTATTCATGCCCCTTATTCAGAAGATCAGTTTTCCATATACCAGCTTTTTGTGCTGCAACAACAAGTGCTATCTCTGTAGGTGTGCCGAATTTTTCAAAAGAGCCGTCTCTTGTGTTTAGTCCGCCAGCATTACATAAAGCAGAAATTTTTAATCCATATTTTAATTCAAGGCAGTTTTCAACATCTATTTCAGTTCCGTCCTTAGCAATAAACTTTCCTTTTGTTTCAAACCCTTTCCCCGTAATTGTGAAGGATTTTCCACCGCTCCAGTAAGCCACAACCTGCATCTGGTTTTGTGTTAATGTACCAGTTTTATCAGAACATATTATTGTAGTAGATCCTAGTGTTTCTACAGATCCTAGATCTCTCACAAGGGCATTATTTTTTGCCATTTTTCTCGCGCCAATTGTAAGTACTATGGTTACAATTGTAGGCAGCCCTTCTGGAATTGCAGCAACAGCAAGAGATAAGCCTGTCTGAACCATTTCCATCAAGTTTTGACCTATAAGTATTCCTATACCTATTACGGCAGCTGCTGCACCTATAGACAGAGCAATCAAAATATGAGATAATTTATCCACTCTCTTCTGCATTGGAGTTTTACTAGAGCCGGCTATTCTCATCATACTGGCGATATGACCTACTTCAGTATTCATGCCAGTCTCAGTAACAACTCCAATGCCGTTGCCTCCTGTCACTACAGTGCTCATAAACCCCATGTTGACCCTGTCTCCAATAGGAGTTTTTCCTTCTTGATGAACTAAGGCATCCTTCTTTTTTTCAACAGGTTCTGATTCACCTGTCAATGCCGACTCATCAATCTGAAGATGCATAGATTCAATTACTCTGAGATCCGCAACAATAACATCACCAGTATTAATTTTAACAATATCACCGGGAACAACTTTCTTTGCCTCTATTGCAACCCAGTTACCGTTTCTCAGCACGGTTGCTTGAGGTGCACTCATGTCCATAAGTGAATCAATGGATTTTTTTGCACTTCGCTCCTCTATAAAACTTATCGTTGCATTAATAAATACTAGAATTATTATTACTACCGTATCAAGTATGTGGTTACCAATGAAAGATAATATCGCAGCAACAATCAGAATTATCAGCATAGGATTTTTGAACTGTACTATAAGCAAGGTGAATGATGATATAGATTTACCTTTAGTTATTTCATTGTATCCATATTTATTAAGCCTCTTTTCTGCCTCTCCTCTGCTGAGCCCATTTGAAAAGGTGGTGGACAGTTTTTCGTAGATCTCTGCAGACTCATGTTCATACCATTTCATATATATTCTCTTAATATTTATTTCAGTTGTTTTACGTAAGTATTTAGTAAAATTTTATATTTATTTGTAGAGCAACTATTACCACTTTGCTACAGCAATGTATTTTTATCTCATATACAAATTCGCATATACTCCAACATTTTATCATAAAAAAAAAATTAAGCGATATTCATTAAATAATCAGACCGGCTATTGTATTTATTGATACAAAGTAAATGAACAGCCATCTAGAAAATTATGCTATGCAGCTAGGGAGTAAGCGTTAAGAACAAACCATCTATCTAAGATTACTTTCAAGAATTGAATCTCTAGATTTATGTTCATCTCTAATAATTCTCTATATAACTATTAAAGTTAATATAGCAAATCACAAACATCTTAAGCAAACCTATTATTGAATATAAGCTATAAACCTATGAACAGGTCAAAATTTTCTATAAATATTAAAATAGGTGTTCTTTCAAAAATTGTTTTTTTTTGTTTATGACAAGTTTTTTATGCGTTAGAAGAACAAGGTGATTAGCATTCTCTATAATGAATAATTCCACATTTGAAAGCTTGCTTTTTATATATTGGCTATGGTTTAAAGGGATTTCTCCATCTTTCGTGCCATGGAGTATAAGTGTTGGCTGTTTCATTTTTTTAAAATCAAATTTATCAATGTTGAGACATTGTATTCTATCATTATCACAGCCCTTTTTTATCATACTGTATGGTGCAAATCCATCAATTAAATATTCAAGTATGAGATATCTCAATTTTTTGTCTTTATATATTAAATAGCTTGTTTTCATATCTTTAATTAGAGATTCGTCGCTCATCCTGTTAATAAGATATAAAATATTGCCATATGGAAATACACTGGAAAGGAGAGCTGTCATCCATGATCCAAAATTATTGAATATAATCATTGCTAATATTTTTTTTATAAAAGTACACGGATCCCAGCTTATTTTAAAAGCGGCAGGTGCATCCAGTATAACGGCATCTGTTCTACCCGGATGCCTTGTCGCAAATTCTATAGCAATTGTACCTCCGCAGGAATAGCTGATTATACCTGCTGATTTGATTTTTAAGCTGTCAAGTAAAGCTGCCATTAAATCAGCTTGATCTTTATATGATAAATTACCATTTAATGGAGTTTTTAGGTATCCAGGTCTGCCCCATGAAATAAGCCTGAATCCTGCATTTTTTAAACCGTAAAAAAGATATTCACACTGAAAGATACTACCAGGTGTGCCATGTATGCCAATGACAGCAGGACCGCTATCTCCGTGAATATAATACTCTATCGGACCTTTAGAAGTTTCAATTATTCTAGATCTACTGTCAAGTTTGGACTTCTGATATTTAAACCAATAGTAATAATTAAGGTGATAGAGTAATGACTTTTTCTTCAATATTATCAAGTCCTATTTTGTATGCATATTGTCCTGCAGGCTCAGTTTCTATAAAAGTACCTAAAATATTAGGACATTTCTTTTTAATTTTAGATTTAATTCTTGCTGTAATAAAATTAGCTTTATATATGGTTTTTCTCCCATTTACTTCAATGGACATCATTACATAATGTCCTTCAGGTAATGTGGATATACCAATATTATAAGCAAATAGAGCATCTGGATCTTTGTCCACAATATCTTCAATTACTGCAAATATGTGTTTGGATGTATCATTTAAATTTCTTTGTATATACATATTTTCCTGGAATTCTGGTAATTTTTGCTTGCCAATACTGGTAAGCGACTTAGCAAAATCCTCTACTAGAAGCGAATTGAGATGTAAACTCTCTGATATTTCACTATAACTGAGGCCTTTAAGTAGATTAGGTATAATATTTTTGAAATCATCTTCAGATATTCCCAGTTTTACTTTATTGGATTCATAGAACCCTTTTACCATAGTTTCTCCCAAATATGAAAGGTTTGAAATAAAATTGCTTGTCGGAAGAATACCTATATATCCCAAAGTATTTATAATTTGATTTATAGGCAGAGTTCCTTTGGTTATAAGATATTTTGGAACTATGTCACTGCTTACTCCGTCATGATAAGATTTTTTATGAAAATCTAGTCCCTGAAAGGAATAAAGACTGTTTCCGTATTTATAATTAGCATTTAAAAGAGTAGTAACGATTGGGTTATGCATTTTCCCTTTATCATCTATATCAGATAAAGGTGATAGGCCAAAGGAATAATATTTACAACCTTCTTCCTTGAAAAAACCTCTTGCTGTCTCCTGAATAAGATCAAGGGTACCATTAGGTGCGTCATCATCTATTCTGCATATATTTGCATAATATCCAATTATTTTATTATCACTGAACATAGGTTCAAATGTATTGACTCCAACAATTTTATCGCCCAGAAAACCACAGAAAAACCTAACACCGGGTTCGTATTCGTTCTTAAAAGGTCTAGTCAGCAGCGTGAGTTCTTGCTGATTTGATTTTTTCTTAAGCCACTCTTCTGATATTCTATCAATCTCTTTATGCATTACAGAATCTTTTGCATCACACTCTCGAACTTCCAACCCGGATTTTTTTGCTGAATTTAGCCATCGTCTTACTTTTGATTTGGCTTTGCCTGTTGTATTAAAGGAATCAAGAAACAGTATTGTTTCTACACCGAAATGATTTGCGCTGTATCCATGCTTAGTGAAATATTCTGCTGTTTCTTGGCTGCACTGCATCCCCACAAGCAGATCCTTTTTAGATACAGTATCATCTATGAAATTTTTAAGCAGTTTTTCTCGATTTTCACTTGCGCATAACGGATCTCCTAACATAAATCTGATATTTTTATTTTTACCATACATTACATACCCGATATCAGGTAGATAGTATTCATTCATTTTATCATCATAAACAGATGAAAAAGCTATTGTATGAGATCCATACTTCTGTAAATACTCAAGAAGATTTTTGTTCATTTTATTAACCTATTCTTTTAAATGTCATTAGTGTTATATCATCGTAGAGCTTGTTATTTTCAAAATCATTAACATTACTAACTACAATATTACATATTTCTACAGGTGCTTTTGATCTATTCTTTATCAGTAATTCTTTAAATCTTGTTTCTCCGTAAAATTCTTTTTCTGGAGAACGGGCATCAGGTATTCCATCTGTAAAAAAGACCAGAAGATCTCCTATTTCCATTTTTATTTTTTCTGATATATATTCAGATTCTTTATATAAACCAAGAGCCATTTTTCCCTGATTCCCTATTTCCGTTACAACACCTTCCGGGTTAATAAGTAAAATATTCTCATGACCGGCATTTGAATATTGAAGATCTCCAGTTTTAGGATCGTAAACAGCCAGAAAAAGAGTAGTAAACATAAAAGTCTTATTGTTTCTCGAGAGCTGCTTATTTGCTTTTTTCAAAATATCTTCAGAAGTAGTGCATACTAAACTTAAATTGGCTATTAAAGATTTAGTAAGGGTCATAAAAAATGCTGCCGATATCCCCTTCCCCGATACATCAGCAATTATCAATGCCAGTTTATCTTTGATAAAGAAAAAATCATAGAAATCACCTGCTACTTTTGCTGCAGGCAGCAATTTAGCTCCCAGTTGAAATTTTTCAGAAATAAAATCCGGTACTATGCTGGGGAGGGTAGATTCCTGTATGTTACGCGCAATGGTTAATTCAGTTTCAATTCTTTCTCTGTTACTTACTTCTTTTGTGAGATTTTCTGTATAAGTATTAAGTTCTTCTCCAAGATAATTAAAAGTTTTTATTAAATCCTTTGTCTCTGATGAACCTTCAATTTCGAGTTTTGCATTAAAATTCCCCTTGCCTATATTAATTACTTTGTTTCTCAATTTCACTATTGGAGCAGTTATAGAATTAGAGAACCATAGTGCTAGCGGGATTGAGAGAAGATAAACTACCAAAAAGATCACTACTGTAAAAATGGCTGTATATTTTATTTCAGTATAGGTAGAATCACGGATTTCTCTGACAACACTGTCCTGTTTTCGTTTTATTTCATTTTGTATATCAGAATAAAATGATTTCTTATATTTATTTAGTGAAAGGCTATAAAATATTACCAATTTAGTATTTTCTATTCTATAACCTGAGAGAAATTCGTGAAGGGGTACTTTGCTTCTAGGAGAAGAATAAGTGTAATACCCATTTGCAAAACCATTTTCAGTTAATTCATCATGTAGTTTTCTTATATTTGGATACTCTTTCAAAAAATCACCAACATTTTTTCCTACATCTTCCTGGTCTGTAGCTATAATAATTTTATTGACAGATGTATCTACAATAGCTATATAGCCAGACTGTATTTTTCCTACATATGTTGATTTTATAAGTAAATCCAATAATTTTTTATCAACCTTAAGTTTACTATAATTTTCTCTATTAGTTATAAAATCTTTTTCTATAATATGTGATAGATATTTCGTTTTTAGATTTATATATTGTTTAGAAAAAGGAGTAAGAATGTTATCTGAAAGCTCATTATTCCACTTAACAAAACTATCAATAGTTTTATCTGCATATACTATATAACTTTCCTGGTGTGCCATTTCATACAGTAAGTGTAATATTTATAGTGTGCACGACAATACAACTGATACAGTTAGAATAACTAAAAAAGTTTTAGTCCTTATCTTCATTAACGTATTTTAATAACAGAAGTTAATCCCACTTTTTTAAATACTTTTTTAATATTTTTATTAAGACTTAATAAAGAAAAATTATCCTGTCCTATGATGCTGGCAGTAGCTCAGCAAAGTCTGATAAATGAAGAAGCGGCGAATTCTACTTTGGACATATTAAAAACAACCGATCCATTATGTTTTTTAACTAAATCTAAAAGTCCTTCTTCCAGTTCCATACATGTGAATGTATCTAAGTCTTCCTGAAAGATGAATGTTAACACATCGCCTTTTACTTCTGTTATATAATCATCCATAATTCAATCTTTTTGTTGTATAATTAAATTTCATTAAAGCGGATATATACTATTATAAACATTTTAAGTACAAAACGCATTAGAAAATAAGAAAATTATTTTAAAAACGATGTGGATTTTTAAGAGACTCCATTGTTTTTTTTTGAATTCCAATTCTATATTTTTTTTATATTATAATAAACTATATTACTTGAGAATGTCCTTTTATCGATATTTCTTGACTCAGTACAGAAAGTAATCTAGAAAATTTGAACTATTTTTTTATTTAAAAGCTATCTATAAACTATAAGGCAACAGAATAAAATGGAATAAATCAATGCATTTACTAAAGACAAAAAAAGATATTGAAAATCTTTCAGAATTGTTAAAATCATCTCTGCAAAGGCAGAACAAGTCAATAGCAATTGGTCTAGCTGATAGAAGTTGGGATATTACCTATTCTCAATTACATAAAAGTGTTGAAATTTTTGTCAACAAACTACTTCAAAAAGGAATATATGAGGGAGATGTAATTAGTATTGTCTTAGACAACTCAATTGAATTTGTTATCGCATTTTTAGCAATTACATGGGCCAAAGCTATAGCAGCACCGTTAAACCCTGCATACAAAAAAGAAGAATTTGATTTTTATTTAAATGACCAGAAATGTGTAACAATAATAAACCATTATGGAGAAAAAGCATATTCAGCAGCTAACGAATCGGCTAAAAATCTTGAAATACCTATTTGGGAATTAAAAATGAATTATAAAAATATTAGTTCAGAATTTGTCAATATAGATATTCTAGGCAGCAAAATAGCTGAACCTGCTAAACTTTCATCAGTTGATCCTGAAAATCCAGCACTTCTTCTTCATACAAGTGGTACGACTTCCAAACCAAAAGGTGTCATTTTAACACATAAAAACCTTGTTACATCAATATGTAATATAATCAATACATATGAATTATCTCCGAAAGATAAAACAGTTTTAGTAATGCCGCTCTTTCATGTGCATGGTTTAATGGCAGGATTACTATCAACTTTAGGTTCTGGAGGATCTGTATTTATACCACCTGAAGGTGTCTTTTCAGCATCTAATTTTTGGAATTATATGACAAAATGTAATGCTTCCTGGTATACTGCAGTGCCGACTATTCACCAGATATTATTTTTGAGAAACAAAAAAGATTATCCCAACAACAATCCGCCAGTATTAAGATTTATTAGAAGTTCAAGTTCCTCACTTGCCCCTTCTCTTTTAGAAAAGCTTGAAGATGTATTCAATGCTCCAATATTAGAAGCTTACTCGATGACAGAAGCAGCTCACCAGATGAGTTCTAATCCTTTACCTAAAAATGGACCTCATAAAATGAAGTCCGTTGGAAAAGGTCAAAATGTAGAAATAGCGATACTTGATAATAAAAATCATATTTTAAGTATTGGACAGATAGGTGAAATATGTGTCAAAGGAGAAAATATAACCCCTGGTTACAGAAATAATAAAACAGCGAATGATGAGGCATTTGCAGACGGATGGTTTCATACGGGTGATCAGGGCTATCTTGATAATGAAGATTACTTATACCTTACCGGCCGTATAAAAGAGTTAATTAATAGGGGCGGTGAAAAAATATCCCCCATAGAAATAGATTCAGTTTTAATGAGCAATAATAAAATATTAGAAGCTGTCTCGTTTGCAGCGCCAGATGACATATATGGCGAAGAAGTTAATGCGGCGATTATATTGAATAAAAATGAAAAATTAACAGAAGAAGAACTTATAGAATTTTGTCTAAGCAAACTCAGCAGTTTCAAAATACCGAAAAAATTCTATTTCTGTAAGGATTTCCCGCATACAGGTTCTGGAAAAGTACAGCGTAGAAAAGTTGCAGAACATTTTTTAATAGATAATAAATAGAAGGTGTTATTATGAATACTAAAGATGATCAAAAATTTATAGACGGCTATTCATTAGTAGCACAGGAATTAAAGACTCAGGGAATTAATATCATATATGGTATAATAGGAATACCTGTAACACAACTGGCATATGCTATTCAGAAAACAAAAATAAGATACATAGGTATGCATAACGAACAGGCAGCAGCAATTGCGGCAGGGGCGGCAGGCTATCTTTCACAACAACCTGGAGTTTGCATGACTGTGGGCGGTCCTGGATTTACAAATGCATTGTCAGGATTAGCAAATGCTACTGAAAACAGTTTTCCTATGATACTGATAAGCGGATCCAGCGATATAGAAAAAGCAGGTATTAAACAGGGAGATTTTCAGGAACTGGATCAAATAACTGCCGCAAGGCCTTTTGTCAAAGCTGCATTCAAAGCAAATACAATAACATCTATTGGATCTATAATAGCAAGAGCAATTAGAGTATCTACATCAGGTCGCCCTGGTGGTGTTTATGTTGATTTACCGACAAATATTCTGCATGAAACTTTACCAGAGAAAGAAGCGAATAAATCTTCAAGAAAGAAAATAATCCAGGTACAACACCCTTTCCCAAATGAAGAATCAATAAACTCTGCAGTTAATTTACTAAAGTGTGCAAAAAACCCGCTATTGGTTATCGGTAAAGGTGCCGCTTACAGCAGAGCTGAAAAACAATTGATTGAGTTTGTAGAACAGACAAATATGCCTTTTTTACCAACATCCATGGCTAAAGGACTTATTCCTGATACACATGAGCTTTCGGCTTCTGCTGCTCGCTCACTTGCACTTAAAGAAGCAGATGTAGCTATTGTTGTCGGCGGTCGACTCAATTGGATATTACAACACGGTAAACCTCCTAAGTGGAATGATAAATGTAAATTCATACAAATTGACATTTGTGAAGAAGAAATGGACAGCAATGTAAACATTGAAGTCCCTATTGTTGGGGATGCTGGAAAAGTAATGACAAAGTTATTTAATGCTGCAAAGCAGATGAATTACAAAACTCCTTCAGATTGGGTTGATTCAATTAAAAGAAAAGTAAACACTAATTTAGAAAAGATGGAAAAACGTCTGTCAAATATTAATTATCCTATGAATTTCACTACTGCTTTTGGTACTGTGAGGAAAGTCCTTGAACAATTTCCAGAAACAATAATAGTCAACGAAGGTGCCAATACACTTGATATAGCACGGACTATTATTCCTATGTCTTTACCGCGCAAAAGACTTGATGCAGGAAGTTGGGGAACTATGGGAGTAGGTATGCCGTATGCCATAGCAGCCGCCACACATTCAATAAATCCTGTTCTGGCAATAGAAGGTGATGCAGCATTTGGATTCTCTGGTATGGAAATAGAAGTGATATGCAGATATCACATGCCTGTGATTATATTGATATTGAATAACGGCGGTATTTATAAAGGAGACGCTGAAACTCTCTACAAAGGAGATCCGGCACCTGCCCGTTTTATTGAAGGTGCCAGGTATGATAAAATGATAGAAGCATTCGGAGGAAAAGGATATAGTGTGGACAATGCCGATGATCTTAATACATCATTAATAAAGGCGTTAACTGAAGGCAACCCGGCACTGATCAATTGTATTATTGATCCTCATGCGGGGGTTGAAAGCGGTCATTTAGCAGCTCATAATTAATAATTCGTTAATTTAACACGGAGGTATGAATGCTTATTAATACTCATAAACAGATAAATACTAATCTATGCGGAACTCCACTTATAGTAGAAAAGAATTATTGCCGTATTGAATTAAAAACTACTAATGAAATGAGTTCTGACAAATACGGACTTGTCCATGGAGGTTTTATTTTCGGAGCAGCTGATTATGCAGCAATGCTGGCAGTAAATCATCCAAACGTTGTTTTGGGCTCCTCCACTGTAAAGTTTCTTAAACCGGTAAAAGTAGATGAAATTGTAACTATAGATGCAAAAATCAAAGAGGTTAATAATAAAAAAAACGTTGTATATGTAAGAGCAAAAGTATGTTCTGTGGATGTATTTGAAGGTGAATTTACCTGTTTCATACTTGATAAACATATTCTAGCATAATCGTATTAAATATATTTATTATTAAAGCATAATCGAATGAGGTGATAAAATGTTACATGTAGATGACTGTTCTAAATTACACTCAACGTGTCTTGTGGCAGACACTGCCTGGGTATTTGGCGACGTAACAATGGGACCGAACGGCAGAATTTATCCTGGAGCTGTCGTCAGAGCTGATCTGGATAAGATGATATTTGGCGAAGGTGTATGCATAAATGATAACTGTATAATTCATGGTATAGGGTGCACCGGAAAAGGATTGCTGATTGGTGACGGTACCAATATAACCCATGGTGCTATTGTACATAAAAGTGTAATTGGAAAAAACTGCATGATTGGTATCGGGGCAAAAATAATAGACACAGTAATTGGAAATAATTGTTTAATTGCAGCAGGAGCTGTTGTTACTAGAGAAATTCCGGATAACAGTTTTGTTAAAGGAGTACCCGGTCAAATAAAAAAAATAGTTACGGAGCGTGAGTGGAATATAATAAAACATTCATGGGTAGCTCAATATGAAGAATCTTTTATTGTAAATAATAAAAGAACAAAATTAACATGGATTAATGAACACAAAGAATCTGAATACTGCAACTCCATTGAAAATATTTTTAAATGTTTTAATAATTAACTATTTATCACTTAAAACATAGTATCTGTCCCTTAGTGATTTATACAACATAGAAGTGAAAATTACTTTATATATTTGAGGTAAAATATGAAAGGACTCAGCACAGAAGAAATCATGGGGATTGCTTTAAAACTAGTGGATAAAGCAGAGATTCCAAAGGTATTATAGATACTTAAAGCGTAGTGTATATGTAAAGGTAAAAAAAGTAAATTACTTAAAGGGAATTAATTAATAATCCCTCAAACTGTGTGGTTCATATTTTATATCATTTTCACTAGACTATAATATATAGTATATCTTTATAAATTTTATCTAATGAAAATGAAAAATTTTAAATACATTTTCTATATCATAGTCTTAACTGCTACGCTTGGTCAGTTTTTCTCAGATTTATACATCCCATCACTCTCAGCAATATCAAAATCATTAAAAACAACTATCAGCTCAACTCAGTTAACAATTACACTTTATATGCTAGGTTACAGTATTTCTTCATTAATATACGGACCACTGTCAGATACAATAGGCAGAAGAAAACCCTTATTAATTGGATTATCCTTTTGCCTTGTAGGGTCTGCAGTTTGCAGCCTGGCACCTAATATATCCACACTAATCTCAGGTAGATTGCTTCAGGGCCTTGGCGGTGGAGTTGGAATTTCAGTAACTCAGGCAATTATAAGAGATAGTACAAAGGGTGAAGATTTATCAAGGTTCAATTCTTATCTAGCCATAGCAAATGTTTCTGTTATTATATCAGCCCCGATATTGGGAGGTTTTATCCAGGAGTATCTTTACTGGAAAGCAAACTTTCATTTTCTTCTAATTTATTCAATACTTGTCGGATTTCTGGTATTCTTCTTTATTCCTGAAACAAAATCAATAGATAGAAGAACAAAATTCAAGATAAAGCAATATTCAATTAATTTACTGATATTATTAAAATCAACCCAATTCAGATGTTGCCAGATCACTCTTTTTTCACTCTATGGATGCATAATGGCATGGATGACTATCGGCCCAATTCTTCTTTTGAAATATCTTCATTTTACCCCAGGACAGTTTGGTCTTGTATGTGGTCTTACAGGTATAGCTTACTCTATAGGTGCATTTGCAAACGGAAAACTACTACCGAAATTTGGAATAAAAAATATGTTAATTATAAGCAAATTCTTTTTATTGGCATCTTCAGTAATAATGTTTGCCTTAGCCTGCATGGGACTGTTTAACTTTTTTGTTATTATAATGCCTCTACTATTTTTCTTTATTGGAAGCGGTTTAATGTTTCCAAATATTTTTGCTATAGCTTTGACACCATTCGGCAGAATAGCAGGTTTTGCTGCATCATTCATCGTTGCAAGTCAGATTTTCGGAGGATTTATTTCTAGTCTAATAGCAGCAATGTCTAATGATACTACTCAGTTTATTTTATCAATAATACTTTTACTATTTTCTGTTATAATATTAATATCAGGAAGAATCTTACTTAAATGCCTCAAAAAAAGTTCAGTCTTCAACCGCTAGACGAAGAACTTAGACAATTCTTCTTAAAAACTGTCAATTTTATCATTTGCAATTTTGAGAATTATCTAAAACAATCCACATCCCTCAATGTAAAAATGCACATATAGTAATCTCATACTTAACATCATGTCTTTATATGCACATATAGCATTTTATTTGTTTAATTATTAACAAAAAAGATTTTTATTTATATAAATAAAAACTAGATTTAAAACAGGGATTAAAAAAGAGGATATGGAATAAAGATTTGATTGAGGACTCAGTGGTGGACCTATAAATGTTGGGGAACGTTTATAGGTCTTATCTTTTAATTGGGATAAATTCGGGACAAAGGGGGCTAAATAGGGAGTAACATTTTTTATAACTTGCAATAAATCTTACTTGTTATATTTGTATATGTACAAAATTAAACTCAATTAAACTCAATTTATTCTGAATGGATAATAACAAATTAAATTTAGGTGCTGTTTTATTTAACGGTTTTGAACAGTTAGATATTTTCGGTCCTTTAGAAATGTTCGCCTTGCTTAATATGCTTGAAAAACAAGTAAATATTATTACTCTTGGAATAAATAAAACACCTGTAAAAAGCAATTATGGACCTTCTGTTTCTGTAGATCATACATTTGAAGAAAATATGCCGATTGATATTCTTTTAATACCTGGTGGAATAGGCACACGTACAAAAATTAATGATGAAGATCTACTACATTATCTAAAACAATATGCACAAAGTGCATCCTATGTATCAACTGTCTGCACTGGATCAGCGTTATTAGCAAAAACAGGTTTATTAGATAACTTGAGAGCTACTACAAACAAACTTGCTTTCAACTGGGTAACAGAACAAAGCCCGGCAGTAAAATGGATCCCCGAAGCCAGATGGGTTGAGGATGGTAAGTTTTTTACGTCTTCAGGGGTATCTGCCGGTATGGATATGTCTCTAGGATTAATAGAAAAAATCTTTGATAGAAGTATCAGTCTTAAAGTGGCAAATTATGCCGAGTACAAATGGAACGAGGATAAAACATCTGATCCGTTTGCAAAACTGACCAGTTTAACCAGTAAAAAACATCTTAAGTAAAAGCATCCATCCTTCTTAAAGCTCTGAAAAAATTATAAATTATCTGCATAAAAAATAAACTTCTTTCCCATATATACGATTAAATTTTTGAATTTACTTGACTTTTAATTAGGGCGCCCTAATTTAATAGAAAGATTATTAATTTTCTATTTGGAGTTAGCCTGCTTTTTTACATTTTTCCCTTCTGACTACATTAAGAAGAACCTGAAATATTTAAATATTACTAATCATATTTTATTCTCAGTATAAATTAATTATGCTGTGTTTATATAAATAATAACCATGGAGTGATAAAAATGAGTGGAAGAATTGGAATCATTTACGGAAGTACTACTGGCAATACAGGTAACATAGCAGAACTGATCAAGGAAAAAATCGGTAATGCTGAAATCATAAATGTGACTGGTGCCGATGAAAGAATTTTCGAATCCTATGAAGTTTTAATACTTGGGACTTCTACATGGGGTATTGGAGATCTTCAAGATGATTGGTCAGATTCTATTGAGAATTTAGGACACTCTGATTTAACCGGCAAAAAAGTTGCAATATTCGGATTGGGAGATCAGACGTGCTACCCTGATTCGTTTGTAGACGGCATGAAAGATTTATATGACAAGTCCAAATCTGCCGGAGCTGAAATAATAGGATTTACTCCAGTTGATGAGTATGAATATAGCGTTTCTAAAGCAGTTATTGACGGAAAATTTTTAGGTTTGCCTTTAGATGAAGATAGTCAGCCAGATAAAACTAACTCGAGGCTAGAGAGTTGGATTTCCAAAATTCTAAATGAAATTAATCGTTAACCTATCATCCTAATATCATTAAGCAGAACACTCTAATAACAATATCTGTTTATATATGTGCTCTGCTTACAGATTTTAGAGAATAATCTTAATTTTATTAATAGAACTCTAACTGAATGGCATTAACTCCATCAATTAACCAATAGGATTTGTATTATGATTGAAGAAAAAGCAGCAGGCAATATGTCTCTATGGAATATGGACTGTTTGATGATCTGCACGATCATTTCCTTGTCTCTCAACGATAAAGAGATGAAAAAGATATGCCGCAAATACAATTTATTAAATGACAGGGAGAAATTTGATCCATATTTTGCATTTTATACACTCCATCATGCTGCGCATGATAAGGATAACAGGGCAGTACAGCGACTGGAAAGAGACTTCAACACGAGATATTCAAATATTATATCAGAAGTAAGGTCATGGGATTCTAATACAGTCGCAAAAGACTCAGCTAAATATATCAAAAGCTTTTTGGACAGAACACCTCCCGATGCAGCAATATGGGCGCTTTTAACTGATTCAAGATTCTTTATCAAACACTGCGGGATATACAATATCCATAAACTAATATTATCAGCTGTTCGAAACTGGAAAATACAAAGAAACAGTGACTCTTCATCTTCCTGTAACCGTGAGGAAAAATATAAAACACAGATGATCGGAATGAGGGAAGAAATTACATCTCTTAAATCACAGCTTTTAAAAGAACAGAAAAAGCAGACAGAAGCGGATAAATTTGAATTTAAAATATTTGAGCAGGAAAAACAGATTAATAATTTGCAGGCAGAAAAAAATAAATTGAGTCGTGAACTAAGAGTGTTGAAGTATATAACAGATAAAAATAAAAAATTTAATGACAAACAGAATACATTTCAGAATGAATCAGAAAACGTACTGGAAAGGAAAATAATAATCGATATCGATGGCAAAGAAACTGATAATTGTTCCGTTAATAAATGCAGCAGGTCGAATTCGAATAACTGTCCGCTGGAAAATCTGAAGGTAGCAGTTATTGGAGGGTTGGATAGACTTGAGGGTAAATATAAAAATATTATAGAATCCATGGGTGGGGAGTTTATGTTTCATAAAGGAAAATGCAACGGAGAAGTTGTCAGGTTAAAGAATATTGTGTGCCGTTCAGATATTGTTGTTTTTATAACTTCAGTAAACAGTCATAATGCCATGCATATCGTTAAAGGTACCTGTAATAAAAATGGGAAAACATTCTGCGTCATGCGTGAAACAAGTCCCGGCAGGCTGAGAGAATTTCTAATTAACAATTTACCTAGAAAAAAACTTTGTCTTCAGCACTAGATTATCATAAATTATACTTAACTTAGAGGAGTTAAGTATAATATATATGTAAGCTGCAGATATTAAACTTTTGATGCTTTTACAAAAATTACATCTATATCATGGCACCAGTTATCTTCATTCACAATATCGCCTGTGAATTCAAAATTATCAAAACCGTTTTTTTTGAAAATAGGTTTTATCGTATCTTCAGAAAAATAATAATTATAAAATCTATAATCCTTAATAGGAACGTCTTCTTCAATTACAATATATTGAATTAGATTTGCTTTTTCTTTAGTATAATAAAGATTTCTTGTTAACAGAAGATGTTTATTTTTACTCCAAAAACTGTTTTTATCACATAATTCCCAACTTGTATTTTCCTTTTTTAATTCATCTGTAGCCTCGGCAAAATAATCAAAAATAAAAATACCGCCAGGTTTCAAAGCTTTGTTAATATTATTTAATACTTTCTCTCTTTCCAATTCAGTAAGTGCACCTAAATCACAATAAATCAAAATTATTACATCAAATTCATTTTCAAACTTAAGATTTAAATAACTGTCACAGATATAATTTACTGAAAGATTTTCTGATAAAGCGTAGTTTTTAGCATAGTTAATAGAATTTTCAGAAAAATCTAATCCTGTAACATTAAATCCTTTTTCTGCCAGTCTCGAAGCATACAAACCAGGCCCACATCCAAGATCTAAAATCTTGTCACCTTGTTTTAAGTAATTTTCAACCATCCAATCCACAGTCTTATTTATAACTGAAGGTCTTCTGCTGGCTGCATCCATATCTGGGCTTAAATGCATGTCTAATAATTGCTTAGATATATATTCATCTTCCCACATGCTTGAATTTCCTCTTTCAGAAAATACCGGCTTTTCTAAATGATCAAATAATTTAACAGTATCCATAATTGATTATCCAAATTTGAGTTTTAGTTTTCTACATTAAAATACTATTATTCTACTCATCTTTAAAATCCCTTATAAAATTATGCTGAATTTATTATAAAGCTCTAGACAAAACTCATAAAGTATATTAAAAGATTAACAGAATTTAGATTAAGAATGAATTAAAAAAATGAGAGGTAAGTTAATTTATGAAAAAAAAAGTCGTATTATTCTCAAGTATTTTGACAATGGCATTTTTTTTATTTCAGGCAAATCTATTTTCAGCAACTGCAAACAGTACACCTTTTAAATTTTGTTTTTGGCCGGGTGCTGGCATACCTCTGACAGAGAAAGTTGACGGTGGTTGTATAGGGATTGTCACTTATGGTAATGTGGATGGCATAGACCTTGGAATTATTTCATTAACCAAAAAAGTAAGTGGAGGTAAAGTAGCCATTATTACAAATGGAGAGAAAGCCAGAGGAATTGAGCTTGGAATAGCCAATTTTCAGAATCACATGTCCGGTTTTCAGGCAGGAATTTATAATAGATCAACAAATCTCCGTTCAGGTGCTCAATTGGGTATAGTAAACCGTTCAAACAGAGGAAACGGAATGCAGTTTGGAATAGTAAATATAATGGAAAACGGGTTTGTCAGAGTATTCCCATTTATAAATTTTCCGAAAGACTGGTTCCATTGATATCAGCCAAAGTATAATCCTTATATATCTGAAGAGTATATTAACGTAGGTATCTACCAGTAAAGCGAAGATGCAGTTCAATAAATTAATTACTATTTCACGTAACCTGATATAGAAATATCATCACCAAGTTTCTTGACACAAACATCCTTTAGGTTATGTGAGTTAGCAAGTGACATTGGATCTGCTCCACCAATGACAGGTCTGCTGTTTCTTCCGCTGAGTATTTTTGGAGCAATATGAAATTCCACTTTATTTATCAATTCATATTCTAGAAGAGAGGAAGCAAGTTCCCCTCCTCCCTCTACTAAAATAGAGGTGATATTTTTAGCAGCTAAATCACTTAATTTAGAATTCCATTCATTTGCAGAGCCTGCATTAATTATTTCAGTATCAGCTTCTTTTACAAAATCGACATCTGAACACTGCAGAGTATTTGAAGCTATCAATCTTAACGGTTGTTTCCAGGATTTCAGTATCCGATTATCTGAGTTTCTTACTGTCAATGAAGGTCTATCAGTCCTGGCAGTTTCTCCTCCAACCAAAACAGCATCAGCCCATTTTCTTAAATACTGGACTCTTTTTCTGGCTATCGGCCCGGTAACCCACTTAGAATCACCTCCTGCTGTAGCTATTTTACCATCTAATGTCATCGCCATTTTTAACAGGATGAAGGGTTTTTTATTTACAATCCAGTAAAAAAATGCTTCATTCATCTTTACACATTTTTTTTCTTCTATTCCTGATAATACATCGATGCCTTTACCCTGAAGAATTTTTACAGCTGCACCTGCATGTTTTGGATTTGGATCAAGAACTCCGATTACGACTTTAGTAATTTTATTTTTTATGATAGCTTCAGTACAAGGTGGTGTTCTTCCATAAGTAGAACATGGTTCCAGAGTAACATACATTGAAGAATTCATTAAAACTTCTTCAGCGTTTGTAAAATTAGCATATACAGAATTAATAGCATTAATTTCAGCATGAGGCCCACCGGCTTTTTTATGATACCCCTCGCCAACTATTTCACCTTTTTTTATAATTACTGCCCCAACCATGGGGTTTGGAGATGTTTTCCCCCAAGCCTTACTGGCAAGCCTTAAAGCTTTAAACATTATTTTGTTATCAACAGCAGTCATTAATTATTTCACTTTATTTACCAGAGAAACTATTGAAGTGCCATATTTAAGACATTCAGTCAAAACCTTATCATTAGGCTTATTTATTGATACAGGACCATAATGGTTACCTTTGTAGTTTCCTTTTACAATCATCCCGTGTATCATCATCGCATGTATGATATCCATAACAGTAGTTTCATTTCCACCTGCTATATATGCTGAAGAGGCAAAGGCACCGCCGACTTTACCGTCTAAACGCCCGTGAATTTTAACACTTTCATCAATAAGAGAACGAATTACTCCGGCACTGTGTCCGTAATAAACAGGAGAGCCTATAATAATAGCATCATAATCCAGCATTTCTTTATAATTAGCTTCATTAACAGGTTTCAGAGTCACTTCAGCCCCAGCTTCATTTGCGCCTTTAGCTACACTCTCTGCCATTTTTTTAGTATTACCTGTACGTGAATAATAAATTACTAAAACTTTGATCATTTTAAATATCTCCTGTTAAAATAATTAATAATCATGATTCTTAACTTACTATATAATTAATTTACTAATAATACCAAAAAGTATTGCAGAAACTATAATTTACTATTTTATTAACTCTAATTATACAGTTAATATTATTTATAAGTATTCGAATTTCTTTTAATTCATCAAATCCTTTAATTAATGGGATAAATTTATGTTTATTATAAAAATTTTAGTAGTATTCATTATAGCATATTTGATAGGAGCTATACCATGGGGATATATAATTGGAAAATTTCACGGCATTGATATAAGAGAACATGGGAGCCGTAATATAGGGGCCACAAATATTACAAGGACTTTGGGAAAAAAGTGGGGGGTGTTTTGTTTCTTCATTGATTTTCTAAAGGGTTTTATACCAACACTGCTAATGATTGTACTTGTACCTAATTTAATGAATATGCACGGAGGCCTTGAAGATACCGGTATTATTTTTGTTATCCTTGGAACTATTGTCGGACATATGTATCCAGTCTACTTAAAATTTAAAGGCGGCAAAGGTGTTTCTACAGGAACAGGAGCATTAATAGCTATTTCACCATTAGGTGTGATCTGTGGATTAATAGCCTGGGTTATTATTTATAAAACCACAAGATACGTTTCCCTTGCCAGTATTATTGCAGGCGTAATTGTTCCTGTATTAACAATAATATTTTCTGCTATTGGTTTATATCATTTGTCCTTAACTTTGCAAATAACTATTTGTGTAATGGGATTATTGATTATAATTAAGCATAAGTCAAACATTGTAAGACTTATAAAAGGTACAGAAAATAAATTCCAAAAAAAATAGTTTTGTACCTAATTAATATTTTCACATAAACTCAACTTGAGGAAATATTATATGTACAGAAAATTATTGTTTATTTCATTCTTTATTTTTATCAACTTAATAACCTTGAATATCCATGCCTACCCTCAACCTATTAACGAACAAGGTATAACTGAAATACAGGTAGAAGTAATTGTTCTTGACCTGGAAGAAGTAAACAGTGCTGATCAAAATTTTACAGCAAATGTTTATTTCCTGTATCAATGGCATGATAAAACACTTGCACACGCAGGAAAGGAGAATACAAGAAAATCTATTAATGATATATGGCATCCGTCTTTCCAAATTCTAAACCAACAGAGAATTTGGGAAACACTTGATAATGTTGTTGAAATAAGCCCTGAAGGAGATGTTTTTTATCAACAAAGGGTATGGGGGTCTTTTTCTCAACCGCTTGACTTAGCCAACTTTCCATTTGATGTACATACTTTACACATAACAATTGTTCCAGTAGCGTATACAGTAAATGACAGTATCAAGTTTTTACAACATTCTGCTCATCCAAGTGTTGTAGCAAAAGAACTATCTATACCAGACTGGTCTGTCCTAAGTTATGATTCAAAATCTTCTTACTACCAACCTCTCCCTGAAATGGCCAAAACACCGGCTTTTACATTTACTTTTGAAATAGAAAGACATTCTGGATATTATATGGTAAAAATAATTTTACCCTTAATGCTTATTGTTTTTATGTCATGGATAGTTTTCTGGATAGATCCCAAAGACACAGGAACCCAAATAGCCGTTGCTGTAACATCAATGCTGACACTAATAGCCTACAGGTTTTCTTTAGGAGAAATACTTCCTAAAATATCATATTTAACTAATCTGGATATTCTGATATTGGGATCAACTATTCTAGTATTTGCCAGTTTGATAGAAGTCGTATATACGTCATTTCTTGCTAAAAATAAAAAATTATCTAAAGCCCGAACTATTGATAAATCCTGCAGATGGACTTTTTCTTTTTTATATTTGGTGCTGATTCTTGTAACAATTTACAGCTAAATTAATACTTCTTTAAATATTTCTGATATTCTTGAAAAATAAGAACTATGGCAGTATTACTACTGAATATTGCAACATTCACCTTCTCTATGTTATAATAATATAATAAAATACGTTCAAATATACGGTATTATCATGTTTTCAAAATTATATAAATTTATAGATAAAGAAATCTGGGAGATAAGCCACAGAGATTTATCAAAAAGAAAACTGCTGCTTCTAAGACAGTTTAAAATTTTAGTTTTAACTATAAAAGGTTTTAGAAAAAATACATGTTACTTAAGGGCATCAGCACTCACGTACTATACCATTTTCTCAATAGTCCCGCTCTTTGCACTGGCATTTGCTGTGTGTAAAGGATTTGGTCTGGATGACAAGCTTCAAGTAGAGTTATACTCAAAGTTTCAGGGTAATGAAGAAGCGCTTAGTAAAATTCTTGTTTTTACAAATAATCTTCTTGCTAAAACTAAAGGCGGAGTAATAGCAGGAATAGGTATTATAATCCTATTATGGACAATTATAAAACTTTTCAGCAATATAGAACACTCTTTTAATGCCATTTGGGGTATTAAAAAAACTAGAACTCCATTAAGAAAAGTAACAGACTACCTATCAATGGCTTTTATATGTCCGTTTTTACTTATTGTTTCCGGGGGATTGACTGTTTTTTTTACCTCACATGTACTAAACCATGTCTATGCACCTACAATAGTAAATGTTGTATTTTCTTCTCTTTCATCCTATGTTATTATCTGGATTCTTTTTGCTTTTATATACAAATTTATGCCAAACTGCAAAGTTGAATTTAAAGCTGCAATTATACCCGGAATTATAGCAGGAACAATATTTTGTCTTATGCAATTGGCATATTATGATCTTCAGATTGGAGTTTCTAAATACAATGCTATCTACGGAAGTTTTGCTGCCCTCCCTCTGTTTTTACTATGGATACAGCTAAGCTGGCTTGTTGTATTATTCGGTGCAGAGTTATCTTTCACATACCAGAATATTCTTTATTATGAATATGAATATAGCATATCTAATATAAGTGAAAGACTTAAAAAACTTGTAGCATTGAGAATCACAACTCTAATAGTCAAGAATTTTATCAATGACATTGCTCCTTATACTGATGTGCAGATATCAAGAAATCTTGAAATTCCTATAAGATTAACAAGGGAAATACTATATGAACTTGTTAATTCAGGTACAATTAGTGAAATTGCTACAAAAGAAGAAAAAGTAAAAACATTCCAACCGGCGCACTGTGTAGATAAATATAATATAAGTTATGTGATAAAAAGTATGGAATTAAATAAAAAAAATAAAATTCATATAGTAGAATCACACGAACTTAAGAAAATATCTGAAACTTTAGATAGCTTTGATAAAATATTAAGTAAAACAGATTCAAATATACTTCTTAAGGATATTTGATTTAATTTCAGAATTTTAACTTCTCAGTTTTTTGCTAAAGCACAATTTTCTTATAGGAAGACCTTTAAATCATATTTTAGCGGGAAAAATTGGTTTTTCCCAAGCATATTTAGAATATTTCTTTTTCCCTGATACTATTTTTCCTGCCTGCATAACTAAAGCTATTTTGTCAAGATCTTTTAGTATACTTATCTCATTTAAAGGATTATCACTAAAAACTACTAGGTCAGCTTCTTTACCTACCTCCAAAGATCCAATAATATCTTGCATTCCCATTAACTCTGCACCGCATTTTGTCGCAGCTTCTATTGCCTGAATAGGGGACATTCCTGTTTCTACCATCGTGGGTATTTCAAGAATGGAACCTCCATAACATAAAACATTATCAGACCCCATAGCTGTTTTTACACCGGCTCTTATAGCTGAAATAAAGCTTTTCTTCTTTGTTTTTACAACTTTTGCCCACATAGCTCTAACGTCTGGATCCATATTTTCTTCAGAATGACAGATTATTTGAGCTATTGTAGGAACGTACCACGTTCCTCGTTTTAACATTTCATTTATTGATTCTTCGTTTAATGCATTTCCATGTTCTAGTGTATCGACACCGGCTTTAACCGCATCTAAAATAGCTTTTGTCCCCCAGGCATGACATGCAACAGGAACACCGGCTTTATGAGCTTCATCTACTACAGCTTGTAACTCTTCACCTGTAAAAAGAGTTCGTTCAGGGTTTAGCCATGGTTTATCTATTGAAAACGCATCATTTGCGATTTTAATAATCTGAGCACCGTATCTTAGCATTTCTCGTACTTTCTTTCTAACTTCCCATGGACCATCAGCCCAATTCATGGGAATTCCAGATGAAACTGCATAAAGTCCTTGAGCAGATATAGCTCTTCCAAATCCCGGTAAATTATCCAGTAAACCATTAGTTGGATGTATTATATTAACTGAAGTCTGTAAACGTGGAGCCTGTATTAAGCCGTCTTTTTGAGCCTGAACATAGCCTGCATCCAATCCTCCAACATCCCTTGCAGTTGTTACTCCGACATCAAGGCAGCTTCTCATTGCATGAATAGTTTGCGAAGCAAGATATCCAAGAGGATAATCTTGAGATGATATCAAACATAAGCACTTTGGTGATAAATGTATATGACAGTCAATAAAGCCTGGAAGAATAAAGCAGTTTTTCAAGTCAATTTCATCTGTGTTTTTATCAAAAATTTTTCTGTTAGAAATTTCAATAATTTTTGAACCTTCTATAACTATGCTTGCACTGTAAGGTTTATTACCTTTTCCATCTATTATTTTTGCTCCTGTTAATGCTTTTAACATAGCCAGCTCTCCTCAGCATAGAAAATTTTTTATTTAATCTAGAAAAATAAAATTTGCATAATTGATAAGCACATAACCAGTCAAATAAAGGGCAGACATTCCTGATTTTTATGTGTTAAATAAATCGTTTAAATCGATTATAAGCCAATCAGTAAATTTTGGAATTCTAAAAACAAATTTTCTTTTTGCGGGATGTGAAATTACCTGCCATACTGTAACTACATCTGTTGTAGGATTTTCATCAAGCACAGAAGCTCCTTTGCCCTGAACACCATTTTTATCAAATAAAGGTACATTCAATATCTCTTCCATTATAGTGCGATCTATTTTTCCTTTATTAACTTTGGCTAATTGTAAAATATTTTCTCTTCTTGTTTCTGACAACCATCCTGATGGATATGGTAATGGAGTAACACCCCATGATGGGTCATAGAATTGGTTTACAGCGACAATAACCTCATCTTCAACACCTACGCTTCTCTTTTTAAATCCTATAGTTGCATTTTCCAGATAGAAAACTTCCTCTGGAGATGCCCCCATTATCGTTAAAGGAAAACTTGCTCTTGTCATATTTATTCTAGTTTCAAAAGTTTTAAGATTATCGGAATCAAACATGGCATTTACAAGTTCATCGAAAATACTTGGACGATTTGAATAAATAATATTTCCTTCAGTTCCAGTACCTGTGTTCTGCTGAGAGTAAATACCCTTATCATTCATAGCATCAAAAAAGATAATCATTCCACTGAAAGTAAAACCGGCTACCTGGTTACTTCCATCACTGGGATTGCAAACTAACAATGTCGCATATTTTTCCGCCCAAGCTTTATATGGGAGATGAAAGTCAAGATTTCTCATTGTATACAATTCATGATCTATTGTATAATCACCCCATGCAGCCATTGACGTGCAAGCTACTGTACATGTACTAAAAAAACCAAGTTTTCTTGCGATAAAAACAGCATTCATGTTTTGATTTAGAAGTGTGAGTTCATATGTGGTGAGTCCTGTTGCTATTGACATACCCTTTGTTAATTCCTGTTGTCTTTTAGAATAACCATTCCAATATGGTTCCCCGACATATTCAATTAACTGTTCATATGTAAAAATTTTACTGTCAACAAACTGTTTTATTACAATTTCCTGATAACAGTTTATTATTGTTTCTTTTAATAATTCACCATATTGAATCCCCATTTCGCGGAAAGTTCCATTGAGAACAGCTATATTTAAACCTTGATTATTAAAAAGTTTACTTTTTTTGAACTCTTTTACCATTGTCAATTGTTTTTCCATATTTACAAACCTGTAAATTTTAATGTTATTATCACATTTTCCCAGAAGATCTAACCATCTATTGTATCGATATAAATAGGCTCATAATTTGGCTCTGATATAACAGACAGTGTGGTATCAGGTTCAGGTATATTGGCCTTTTTAAATGATTTCAAAGCCCAAGCCATATTCTTACCAAGATTTCTCATTGACTGCAGCCCTTCAAAGTCAGATTCTACTTCCATTTCTTCTCGTCCGAGGCCAAAATTCCAGTAACTTGAACTTACTATATACATCTGTTGTACACTAAAAAAAGAATTTAATGTTGTTAATGTTGTTATAGCCCCTTGTCTTCTAGCAGCTACAACTGCTGCTCCTACTTTCCTGTTTAGAATTTGTCCAGCAGCAAAAGAAAGATAAATTACACGATCCATAAATGTTTTCATCTGTCCAGCAACATCCCCAATATAAACAGGTGAACCGAGAATTATGCCATCGGCTTCCTTAAGCTTATCAACAATTTCATTAAAATTCTTATCCGGTACTGCACAGTAACCATCTTTATTTTTCCAGCATTTTTGACAGGCAATACATCCTTTAAAGTTTTTTAAGCCTATAATGATTTCTTCTGTTTCAATTTCTTCTTTATTCAGCTCACTGAATACAGTTTGGATCAGATATGATGTATTTCCCTTTTTTCTAGGACTACCATTAATCGCTACAACTTTCATATTTGTCTCCTATGATGATTTTAAAGTTGTTAATCATGATAATACGATAACTTAAAAATAACATATTCTTACTATTAAGTCTCTGAATTTATTTCTATAAACCATTTCTAAAATTAGTTATGCCAGCTCGATAATGATTATTAGAAACATCTAATTTGAAAAAAATTATAAATCTTCAATTACTTCAGCACAAGCCAATTCTATATTATTTTATATGATTAAAGTGTAAAATAGAAGAAATAAATTCATCTAAGAATCAAAATAAAATGAATTAAGGCAAAATAGTTATGATCAGACTTTTCATATAATCATTTAATTTATAATGAAGTGTAGACCAGCTAGAAAAGTGTTTTTCAGAAATATACCCCTGTTCCTTATGATCAAAACTCTACACCTTTTTGGGCGAAGATACCTTTTTCGAATGGATGTTTATAAGCATCTATCACTGAAACTAAGTCAGCATATTTCTTTACTTTTTCAGGAGCATTTCGTCCTGTTAAAATAACATGAATCCATTTTTTTCTCTGCTGTAGAGTATTTATTACATCTTCAGTATCAATAAAACCATAAGCCATTGCATTGTTTATTTCATCAGCAATTATCAAGTCATAATCAGCATTTAAGATATGGTCTTTTGTAAAACTCCACGCTTTATGACATTTATCATTTATATCTTCAGAATCGGTTTCTTCCCAAGTACAACCGCCTCCAAAAGCTTTATAATCAATTGGCAATGCATATTCTTGTATAACTCGTTCTTCTCCTGTTTTCCATTGTCCTTTGAAAAACTGAACTATTAATATTTTCCATCCCCATCCCAATGCACGAAATGCTACTCCTAAAGATGCTGTTGTCTTTCCTTTTCCATCTCCTGTATTTAGCAAGACTAAACCATGTCTTTTTGCTTTTTGTGTCATTTTTATACTCCTTTTGTTAGCGCGACAAAATTGTATAATTGCTGTCATGGTATCGGACTTAGAGCACTCTGTTGTAAACCTGCTCAATACCGTAGCGCGACTGTGCCTGACTCTAACAGGACTTTCCCATCTTTTTTGATAGCAATATTAACAAATTATTTATTGCTCATTATTTAGTTGATATTAATAATTATGGTATATCATTTTTCGTAAAGCTGTATTTTCTTACTCTGCTGAATATTCAAAGGAGTTTATCTTTGAATACTTGTAAATAAATGTCGAAACCAGCCAACTGACAATAAATATACCTATAATCATATAACCAAGGTTTCCAAAATTGTCATTGACTTTGTTAATATAAAACCATATGCCACCATTTAAGTTTAACTGAGACGAAATTATACTTAAGGCTTCCAATCCCCCAATAATGAAAGCCACCATAAAAGAAACTAAAGTAATAGTCATATTATAGAAGAGTTTTCTCATTGGCTTTAAAAAAGCCCAGCCATAAATTCCAAGCATTAAGACACCATCAAGTGTATCAATTACGCACATCCCAGCCATAAATAATAAAGGAAAAATCATTATTGTCCAGACTGGAACTCCATTTGCTGCCTGCGTTGCAGATATTCCCAGGAGAGCAACTTCAGAAGCAGTATCAAATCCAAGCCCAAATAAGAACCCAATTATATACATATGCCAGCTTCTGCTCACAAAATTGAATAAAGGTCTGAAAAAACGTGATAGTAAACCTTTTTTATCAAATAAATCTTCAAGTTCCTGATGTGAATATTTTTTGTCCTTCCTAATCCCTCTGAAAACTTTATAAATATCTATGAAAATTATAAAATTAATAAAAGCTATAAGTAAGAGAAAAGATGCAGAAACACTTATAGCTACAATTCCGCCTATTTTCTGAAAAGCAGGGAAGTTGTTGTGGATATAAACTGTTCCAAGTGCAACAAAAAATGTCATAATTATTACAATAGTAGAATGTCCTAAGGAAAAGAAAAAGCCGATTGTAACAGGAGATTTTTTCTGTTGCATAAATTTTCTTGTTACGTTATCTATTGCAGCAATATGGTCTGCATCAACCGCATGTCTTAAGCCAAATCCGTAGGCCAGAAGACATAAAGCCAGAAGTGAAGGATGTTTATAGAATGATAAAAATGCTGTTGCCCATACAATGATGTTTAATATCACCAGGAATGAAAAGATGATAATTACTTTCTGCCTTACACAGTTACTTCTATTGTTTGTTTCCATTTTATTTCCTTTTTTAAACAAATTTAAAAAGGGAAGTAAAATGAACTGCTATAAACAGCAAAAAATTAAAATTACTAATATCTCAACCTCTAAAGCGAAGGTTTTTATTCAAGATATTTAAAGATATTCTGACTTGCGGATCATTTTACTTTTTACGCCTTCCCAGTTCTAAAACCAGTGGCTGATGTAAATTTCATCCCCGCTTACAGCGGCGCTACCGTGTGGATTTTCACCAACTTCCCTTTTTATTTTACAATATTTTTTATTATACCTGTTATATATAAATATAAAAGTAAAACTGACAAAAAATCAATTAAGTTTATAATCGTCAATACTTGTGGAAATAAACTTTTTATAAAAAGTCTGAGTACTGTAATTCAATTCATCAAAATTACTTAAAACACATTTATATACTTTGTAAATTGCTTTTTTCATAATCGTTAACTCAAAGTTATATATCAATAATTAACTGCATCAAAATCAAAAATGTCCTAGGGTAAAGTGCATAATTATAAGCAAAAACTATGCTCAATTACTAAGAACATAAATATTACAGTTATATATACTTCTAGTTAAATAGATCTCCAATATTTTTGATAAGCCTTACTTATCAAAAATAAGCTGCATCAAGCAATTATTATAAGATATAGTTAATATTGCATTATTTAGTAATTTATTCGTTTTTAGATATAATTAAATCCTGAATTTAGGATAAAATAATCTCATTCCCAACCTGCATTGATAAGAGAGCTCATAGATACAGCATCTGCAGATCTGGTAGTTTCTATTAAACGTTTTACATACTTGCCTATCACATCAGATTCAATATTAATTTTATCGCCTTTCTTTCTGTCAAAAAGAGATGTGTCGTTTAAAGTAGTAGGTATTAAATGAACAGACAACACAGTTTTATCTAATGAAACTATGGTCAAAGAGACACCGTCAAGTGCAACACTGCCTTTTTCAATAAATGACGGACTCATATGATCTGGAAATTTAATAAATAATTCCCAGTCTCTTCCCCTTTTCTCCCAGTTCTCAACTATTCCTACACAGTCCACATGTCCCTGTACAATATGTCCCCCTAACCTGTCACCAACACAAAGTGCTCTTTCCAAATTAACTTTCCCGCCAATTTTAATATCGCCAAGGTTGGTTCTCTTAAAGGATTCACTTAATACATTAAAAATAAGAGCTGATTTATTAGAAGCAGGCAGCTGTGAAAGTGTCAGACATGTTCCGTTAATAGCTATGCTCTCACCAAGTTTCAGATTCTCAAAAGCATTATCCGGAAGTATTTCAAGTATACCCTCTTTATCTTTTATTATCCTGTTTTTCAATATACCTGTTGTTTCTACAAGACCTGTAAACATATAATTTTACTTTCAATTATTTAATATAGAAAAATAATAGTTATTAAATTACATTTACTAAACCTGTTAATCCAGAGTAAAAGTTTGCAAAATATACAATTTATTATTCAGTATAAGTGTCATCTCCATGATATTTATATAATTTTATGATCAATTTAAATTTATCATATACAGTTTAATTTAGCTCTCTAGTTATAAAATCCTAGATTTTTATGGACTTTAAGAGATACAAATCTACATTTTCGTCCTTTGAATTTTATATTCTTTCTCGTAATAGTAATGAGTTTAATCTTACCATTTTTTGATATCATCCGTGTTTTAAAACTCTTTAAAGATTCATTATTCAAACATTTATCAACATTCTCTTTATCATCCGGAAGTGTTAAATTTTCTAAAACAAAGTTGTATGCATTACATTCTGTCAGCTGTTTACCTGTATATCCGGTAATTTTTTTATACATTGAATTTACATATTTAAATTTTTTAGTTTCATAATCCATTATACCTATGCCGTAATCCATAAAATTGGTATATATTTTTAAAAGTTCTTCTAGGTCTTCCTTCTCGATCTGAGTTGTAATATCTCTGACTATTCCATAGTAGTAATAAAGTCTTGACTCAGAGATATAACTTTTATAACATTTATTTTCCACCCATTTATATTTTCCTGATTTGTGGAGTATCCTGTATATACTCTCAGCATGTTCCCCTTCAGTATTGTCAGGCAGTGTAGCAGCTTTTTTTCTGTCATCAGGATGAACTAAATTAAGCCATAGATTATCATCTTTATAGAATTCTATTTTTTGATAACCAGTAATATATTCAATACCTCTGCTTCTATATATAAATTTATCAGGTTTAAAAGTTCTGATATAAATATAATCATCCATTCTATTCAGCAGATTGTCTAGTTTTTCAAATCTGTCCAGAAGTTTTTTTAAATAAGTAATATCTTTAATTGAGCATACAATTTTACTCACATCATTATTTTGATCTAAAAACGGAAATATATTTAAAAGACCTGTACTCTTGCCTTTTGTCCCAGGAATGTATACCTCCTTATCTGTAACAATGTTTTTATTTTTAAAAACATCCTGCTCATATTTTATAATTTCTTTAACCTCATTAAAGTTAAATATTTCAGAAGCAGTAGATCCTATTATCTCTTCCTTTGTGTAGAGACCTGTCTGGTTGATAAATAAATCATTTACATATCGAAAATGAAAAGAGGAGTCTTTAGTATAAATTATCACAGGAGCCAGATTAAGAGTTTTCTCATAATCCTTCAACCTTGCCTCAAGAATATTTATCCTTTGCTTACTATGATTAACCCTGTTTTCCAATTGCACAACAGCTTCAATATTAACGTCAGGAATATCTCCATAATTTTCTATAATATGGTTTAATTCCCCCAAATACCGCTCAGTCATTAAATCACTTGATATGTTGTTTTCATTTCCTTTTGTAAAACTATCCACCATTGATATCTGATCATCAAGGTCAGATATCTCAGATGGATTTATCCCCATTACACTAGCCATAAGCCTTATATCACCTGCAGAAGGATTTCGTTCCCCTTTTTCCCATTTATGAACTGCATGATATGATCTGTTTATAGCTTGTGCCATAGTAATTACCTGAATTTTTTTGGATTTACGTATCTCTCTGAATATCTCTCGGTAAAATTTCATAATTAAATTTTCCTACTTAGACAAAGATATGTTTATATATCTGTTACAAAAATTAACAAACAAGTTATATACCAAGTAATTATAATAGATATTGTCTAGTTTTTTGTATTAATATTGACATTGGATATAATTTTTACAAAAATAACTATTGATAAAAAATCGCAAGCGAAATATATACTGATTATATTTTAATAACGTCAAATTATGAATATTCATAATAGTTTAGAAAAAAGGAGAGAATGAAAAATGAAAACTTTAGTATTAACATTGACAGCATTAGCTTTGGGAACAACGTGTCTCTATGCAAAACCTGCTGTTGCCCATATGCAATCAATGATTGAAGGCCAAATTGTTTATGAAGCGCCCTTAGGTGCACATGTAAAAAAGGGTCAGTTGGTAGAAGCAGTAGATCCAACTCAATATAAAGCCGATATACTTAGTGATGATGCTGCTATAAATTATGATAATATTGAATATAAAGCTAATGCAAAACTGTACACAACACGCTCTGTTTCACTTGCAACAAAGTTAAATTCAAAGAGAGACCTACAGGTAGCAATAGCAAAAAAAGTCGGAGATGAGGCAACTTTAAAGCACTGTAAAATATATGCTCCGTTTGATGGAACAATCACTAAAATTGATGTATATACCGGCAGTGGAGTAGGAGATGGCAACGATATAATGCTGATAACAAAAAAACATAAAGCGAAAAACATACTTAGTTAATACTTGAACTGAGTATTTGCTTTTTTACTATTTCCCAATTCTTCGGGACTGTATCAAAAATAGTTTTTCCCAGAAAAACTTCTGATACAGTCCTGAATTACTTTATACCATAAACAATGTGGGTAAAACTCAGAGATTTATGCTCCTGTGATAAAGTCAATAAAAATTACTCGAAACAGCCAAGTTGACAATTATTTATTTTAATATTATTTGTGTTGCATACTTCGGTAATTTTTTTCAAATCTACACCAAGCTCTTTCG
>DASCNA010000196.1:0-12159 GCA_036011305.1 Victivallales bacterium | reverse complement strand
ATGTAAAATGCAAGAGTCTTCAAATAAACAATCAGTGCTAATGCTGGTTTTATCATTAATCTGTTTCTTTTATTTAAAAAAAACAGATTTTAATGTATAATTAATTTTATTGTTTTAGTTACAGCTATTTTTAATATGGAATGATGGTATAAGCTTTTATGAAATAATAAATTTACTAATATTGCAATATTAAAGTTTGAATATAAAGGAGGTTTTTTTAATGATGTTTAAAATACTATCGATTTTAAGTGTGTTTTTTTTTGTTATTTCATTTAATATTTACTCGGCTGAAGTTAATACAGGAGAGCAAAATAATAATTTAACTGCTGTTACAGATAATTCGAACAGTTCGCAGAATGTTAATTCAAGAGATAATATCAGCTATGCTGATCAGCAAAAATGGAAGAAGGTCAATTCTGATCTCCATCAGATAAAAAATAAAAAAGATTTTTCTGCCATGAAGAAAACTATGAATTCATATTTTTATTCTCATCACGGAAATATTTTAGTAGATAATAGAAAAAATACCAGCAGAGAACAAGTTTTACAGAACTTGGAAAGTTTTAAGGTAGTATCTGGTTCTCCATGGAAAATCTTATTAACTATTGTAGGTAAATGGGATCCTTACTATAATGTATCAATTAACTCAAACTATAATGATAATGACTTTTGGGCTTTCTTTATAACTGGTGATTTTGAGAGGTTTGATTACTATCAGCAGGCAGATGCAAAAAGAGTTTATGCACAATGGCATGTAGTTACTTTTTATCCTCTGATAATAGCAATAAAATATCCTAAAAATCCTTACTCAATTGTTTATTCTGTTCAAATACGGGACTATTTGACATATTTTGCAATGTATCTTAAAAATATTACGCAAAATGAGAAAGGTAACCTGGATGTATATGATGCTGATATAGTTTTAGCAAGAGATAAATTCTAATTAATTCCAAAAAACGAAAAAGGTGATGATTATGAAAATACTGCTGAGAGTTTCATTTCTGTTTTTTTTACTGATTTCTGTAAGTGCTTTTGCTGTAAATAATAATGATAATAATCCTTCTGAAAGTACCGGTGGATATGCTGGCGGAAAGAATCTTAATGAACATCCACCAATGGACTTAGGTGAGAATGCTAATTATTCAAACCAGGAGCAATGGATTAAAATAAATGCTGAAGTTCGTAAAATACACAGTCCGAAAGATTTTAAAAAAGCAGATGAAAATACTGATAAATATTTTTATGATCACCCGGAAAATATGAGTATGAAAGCAGTTAATGGGGTTAAAAGAAAATTTACAGACCCTGCTTCTATAAAAGCTTTAGAAGATTACACAAAAGTGGCCTCTCCAAGTATAATGGATGTTATTGAAGGGAAATGGACTCCTTATCAAAGCGAGTCACAGGATAGTAATGCCGCATTTAATAATTTCACAGCTTTTATGAAGGATGGAACTTTTGAAAGAGTATTGCCTCCATCTTTTACAATAGTTAAAGGTTTTTGGTCTGTTATTACTTTTAAACCTTTGCAAATAAAAGTAAAATTTCCTGATAAAGGCGAATACGATATTTATAATGTTACTCTTAAAGACTTTAAAACCTATTATTTGATGGATTTGACAATTGTAACACACAACGAAAAAGCTAATACTGACGTTAATAAAGGCAGTTTTGTTTTACAGAAAGAAAAATCTAAGTAATTATATAGTCTATATTTAGCAGTTTAATTTAAGCTGAAGATACTTGCAATGAAAAGAATCTTCAGCTTTTTTATTTATAGAATATATAATCTATATTTTGTATATAAAGTCGTTGTGTGAAGAAGTATGGCAGCTTCTTTTTTTGTTTATTTATCTTATTAAATAAATACTTTTATATTGAGACAACTTAATATAACTTAGTAATCTATATGTTGTTTATACAGACTAGGATGTATGTAGATAATGATCATATTTATTTAAATAATATATGTTTTAAAAGTCGAGATAATAGTCTGTGTTTGTTTTATATAGACTTACCTTTTAAAAGATGATATCTTTCTTTTCCCCCTTCTTTGAAATTAATTTTATTCAGGTTTATTTCTTTAAAATTTGGACCGTCTAAAGTCCTATAATAGATGCAATTATTTGTTAAATTAGATACTATTGTCCAGCAAGTCATTGATGGGAAAAATATACCATCATTTAAAGGATATTCCTGAACAGGAGGTTGTGTGCATGATTGTATTACTTCAATAGCAGCATCAACAAGACTATACTTTTTACCGGTTTTTTTGGGAATGTTGTGTAAATAATAAGCTCCTCTTACAAACCTTTGTATAGATTCAAAACCTCCTGGAATAGTTTTTGTGCCACCAAAACTTATATAATCTTTAAGTTTTTCCATAGCTTTGTCATAAGGGGTGTTTGCTATTACATTTACTTTTGGATTTTCTATTATTTTCAGCCTTCCATTTAAGTATTCAACAATTGCTGATGCTCCTGTTTTATCATGGATGAAATAATGCAGATCCATATTTATATCTTTATTGTTACAGCTTATGACTCTGAATTTCTTCTGTGTTTTTAGAAATTGAACAGCTTTTTTTACAGTTCTGAAATTATCCAGAAAATATTGAGTCCACATGCCTGCGTCTAATACAGGTAAATTGTTTGGTGATAGATATTTAGTTTCTCCTAAATAAAAAATTCCAACATTAAAGCCATATTGATTCGTGCCATCTATGCCACATAGTATCGTATTTTTTCCTCTGGGAGTATTATGACCTTTTTTGGTTAATACAGCATAAAAAATCACATTACCGTATTTAGTTTTCCATCTTAAAGGTTTTTGATTGTGTGTGTTCGTGTTAGAGACATGTTCTGTTCCTATGGGTGAAATTGCTAAAGTTCCACTTGCTGTATTGAAATCATAGTTTCTTGCTGAAATTTTTTGGCTTCTATTTATAAAAATTCCTGTGCAGGCGAATATCTGGGTAGCCTGTAGAAAAAGCATTCCTGTAATAATAGTAATGATTAACTTAAGTTGTACTTTCATAAGGTCCACCTTATTCCTTTCAAATTAGTCTAGAGTTTGTGCATTCTTGTTTTTTGTACAATATATGAAAAATAAAATTATCAGAATAACAACCAGTATGATTAGTGTTATGGGGTATACATTAATTCCCAATAGCCCGGTAAAATTTTTTGTTACAAATGGGACTGCTGAAGAAAATATCATATAGATAAATATAAACAGACTAGTTCCTAATGCCTTTTCGTCTGCGATTGCTACAGCTTTAGCAAATCCGTATCCGAAACTCGGTGAAAGTGAAGCTAAAAGTATTGCTGATAGAATAAATACTGAAAATATGTTGGAGTATCCTGATTCAAAAAGAATAAGCATTAGTATTGCGCAGGGAAGAGAACCGAATATTCCTATTTTTACAGCACGTTTAAAGTTTAATTTAGAAGCAAAAATATTTCCTAGTAGAAGTGCTGCAGTACATGCCAGATAAGGTATTAATGAAAAATATCCATAGGATGTTGAACTTAATCCCATATAATGTAATGCTATAAAGGGCGTTTCTGAAATAAAGTAATATAAAGTAACTCCCATTATGCTGCCAATTAGAGTAAAAAGAATGAACTGAGAATTATTAAAAATTTTACCTATATTGGAAAAATAAGGTTTAAGAATATTCTTTTTTTTAATAAATACAGCCTGAGTTTCAGGTAATTGAAGCATCATAATGTAAGTTATAATTGAATATAGAAGCAAAAACAGTTCGGTATACTGCCAGCCTAAATGGTCGGTAATTAATCCGCTTATTCCCATCACAATACCTGGCCATAGACAGAATATTGCAGATATGAGGAACATCATTTTTCTTGCATAGAAATCATGATAATATTCATTTATGATAGCAGGAACAGATATTACAGCAATACTTGCACCAAAAACTGATAGAAGTCTGAATATAAGCAGGAGATCGTAACTTACGATGATATAAGTGGAGAGCATATATCCAATAACACTTATAATAGCAATGGAGTTACCAAGTATTAATGAGCCTTTTTTTCCGTACCTCATGGAAAACAGAGGACTGATAATAGCTCCCAGTGCAAAACCTACCATAGGGAGTATGCTTAAATAATATAAACTGGTTGTACTCACATTATAAAACTTTCCTATCGATAGAGTACATGGAGAAAACAGAACTATTATTGTATTAGGCATGGAATATAATAGAAGTAAAGAAAGAGTATTAGGCTTTCTGCAGGTTAGTTTGAATTTTTGTTCTGAAATTTCCATTGTTCCTGATCCTTATCTTAAATATTTTATAATTTATCATTTAATATCTCATTACCATTTCCTTTTTTATATAGCAAATAGTTTGAAATATTAGTAATTAGTTATACAATGTAATATTAAACTAGAATTATTTAAACATTGTAAGTATTATGTTATATTCAGATAAACTTAAAAAAATTAGAAAAACTAAAAAAATAACTCAGGGACAATTGTCTAAACAACTTGGCAAAAGTAAAATAATTATCCATTTATGGGAAGCTGGTAAGAGAAATCCTGGTGATTCTGATATTAGAATGATAGCCCAGATACTTGGAATAAGCGTATCAGAAATATCAGATCTGAAAGATCTTGGCATATCCCAATATAATGATATTTCCATTTATAAGGAATTAAAAAAACTAGATCACATAATTAAAGAAATTGGTGATTATCCTGATCTTAATATAGGTTTATTGAGCGAAATTAACGAGAAATATACATTTTATAGAGATGAAAACATCAGATTAAAGAAAAGGCTGAAAGGTTTAAACAATACGATAGATGAATTATCGCAAATTATGTATATAAAAGACAGTAACTATAAATATAGAGTTCTCAACAATGCTTTTCTGCATATGACAGGCTTACAATATAAAAAAGAAGACATTATCGGCTGCAAAGCTTCTGATATTTTCGGTTTTATAGAGATACAGTATATTTTAAAATATGAACAGGATGCTTTTAAAAATCGGGAAAGGTTTACAAATAAACAAGTTATTATTCCAGGAAGTAAAGGGAGAAAAGTAGGTTTATTATCCATAATCCCAATACTTAATGATAAAAATGAAGTGAATGAAATATTGTGCACTATAAATGATATTACCGTTTTATCAGAAGCTATCGAAAAACAAAATTTTTTAAAAAAAATAATAAATGAAATGGAAGATGTTGTTTGGATAAAATCGTTTAATCCTATCAAGTATGAATTTTTAAGTGACAGTTGCGAGAAGATTATTGGTATATCTAAAAATGATTTAATTTCAAATCCAAATTTAATAATAAAAGTCATAGACCCTGAAGATTTAAAAATAAAATGCAGCTATGTAAATGGCAGAATCTACTTTAAGCCAGGAGTTTACAAAACAAAATATATCAAGCCTGACGGATCAACACAGTTAGTTGAAGCAAGAATATATGAAACTACAAATAAAAAAGGTGAAAAAATATTGTATGGTATTAATAGATGTTTAGATCCATTAAATTAGTTATTCTCAATTAAATTATTTTTATATAATTAGATAACTAATTTTTCAGACTATGTATTGGTGCAGGGATTTTGCCTGCAAAATTTACAAACCTGGAAGATTTACCTACATTTTTTATTTTCATAATAGTACTTTCGCCAAAAAGTCCCCCAAATGAAACAAATTCTCCGGCTTTTTTCCCCGGGACAGGAATTAATCTTGCAGCTGTAGTCTTGTTGTTTATCATTCCTATTGCCATTTCATCAGCTATTATAGCTGTAATTGTTTCTGCATCTACAGTGCCAGGTATAGGTAGCATGTCAAAACCGACTGAACAAACGCTGGTCATCGCTTCAAGTTTTTCTAAAGTCAGTTCATCATTTTCAACAGCTTTTGCCAATTCAGAATCTTCCATTACTGGAATAAAAGCACCACTTAGGCCACCTACGGATTGGCTAGCAAATGATCCTCCTTTTTTAACCGCATCATTTAATATGGCTATAATAGCAGTAGAGCCCGGAGCTCCAATTGAATCAACACCCATTATTTTTATTATTTCTCCGATACTGTCTCCTATGTTCGGAGTAGGGGCCAGTGATAGATCGACAACACCAAAGGGAATGTTTAATGTTTTAGCCACTTCTCTGCCAATTAATTCTCCACACCGTGTTACTCTGAATGCTGCTTGTTTTATCTCTTCAGCCAAGTCATGGATTCCGATATTTTCACAACTGCTTTCCTGTATTTTTCTTTCCAGCGCTTTAGCTATAACTCCGGGACCGCTTACACCTGCATTAATTACTACTTCTGATTCTCCTAAACCATGCATTGCTCCGGCCATAAATGGATTATCTCCTGGCTGATTACAGAAGATAACAAGTTTAGCTGCACCAAAACCATCATTATCAGCAGTATGCTGTGCTACATCTTTAATAACATTACCCAGTAATTTTAATGCGTTTAGATTAATTCCATATCTGGTAGATCCTACATTTATTGAAGAGTTTACTTTTTGTGTTTTGCTAAGTACAGACGGAAGCGCATTTATAAGACATAAGTCTGAATTACTGACTCCCTTTTCTACGTTTGCAGAATAACCTCCAATCAAATCAATCCCTACTTTTGTCGCTGCTAGGTCAAGGGCTTCTGCTATTTTAACAAAACCTTCTTCATTAAAACCGGCTCCAACATATGATATAGGTGTAACAGAGATTCTTTTATTTACTACAGGAACTGAGTATTTTGTAGAATATTCATTGCAGGTTTTTACAAAGTTTTTTGCTTTACTGTATATTTTGCTGACTATATTTTCACATGTTGTATCTATGCTGTCTGCTTTACAGTCAAGTAGATTGATTCACATAGTAAGAGTTCTGACATCAAGATTTTCCTTTAATATCATTTCTATCGTATTTAATATATGATCAGATTTTAACATTTTATTTCCCTAATGGTATTATATGTTGATATTTATTTCATTAGTAGCTTTAAATATTTCGTGATGCTGAAGCATGATTCTTAAATTAGGATCAACCTGTTCCAGCTGATGGAGCTCGCCTCTGAATTCTATCATTGATTGCAATCCTATAGTATCTATAAAGAAGATCATTGTATATAAGTTGTTTTTTGTTTTAGAGAATAAATTCAGTATGTTTATATCGTAATCAGCGCAAATTTTTAAAATATTTAGAACATTATTGTTTTTTGTTTTTGAACTTAAAGTTAAAACGTATTGATCACTTAAATTATTATAAGAAGTAGAATATGGATCATTAAAGTTTGAATTTGATGTTGGATCATCGCAATTAAGAACTACTACCTCTGAGTTATTTTGAGTATGCTTTTTTAGCTTGCATGAAATGTTATTCTTAATTGAACTTATATCATAAATATTTGAAAAAGAAGCAATCATTATCATGGAAAAATAATTATCAAGGACTGTTTGATTCATGCTGAGTAAATTTCCGCCTAACTCTTTTATAGTATTGACTACAGTATAAATGATACCAGGTTTGTCCTTCGACGTAATTGAAATAACAACTTTATTTGCCATGATATACCTTATAAATATAAAAAATTAGATTTTTTTTAGAATAGAAATGTAATTTGAAAATTTATACTTAAAATGAAATATAATAAACAAAACCACATAGAGTAAAAAGAACTATAAATTAACATTTTAATTTTTCAAAAGGAGTAGCTAATAATAGGTATGAAAACTTTTACAAAGGTAATAATATCAATATCAATCTTACTTTGTGCACTATCTGCATTTTCATTAAAATTAGGATCAAAAGCCACAGAACTGCAGGTTTCAGAATGGTTAAAAAATGGCCCTGTATCGTTAAAACCTGATACTGCTGGAGATAAAATTTATGTGATATTCTTTTTTGCTACCTGGAGTAACTCTACAGCAAATGTATTTAGATTTGTTTCTGAACAGAAGGCTGCTTTTGGAGATTACGGAGTTGAATTTATAGGAATAAGTCCTGAAAATGCTCAAATAGTTAAAAAATTTATTAAAGACACACCTGATCTAAATATAACTTTTGCATTGGGAATTGATGATCATTCTAAAACATATGAGGAGTATATGAAAGGGCAGGAGGGGGTTCCTGTTTTCTTTATTTACGGTAAAGATAAAAAATTAATATGGGAGGGAGGACCTGCAGAAGAAAACGGAGTACTCCTTCATGTGCTTGGTGGTACATTTGATGCAGAAACACAGAAAAAAGTAGAAAATTATCATAAAGAAATGAGGAGAGCTACTCAGGAATTCAACTTTAATGAGAGACTTGAATACGCTGAAAAAATTCTAAAAATAGACCCTATGGACAGATTTGCAGTTGATACAATGATAGATAACTATATTAGAAATAATGAAGTGAAAAAATGTTTAAAATTTGTGGAAGAAACCAGGAAGAAAGTTGCTAGTAATAAGTTTGTACAGTTTTTTCTTTATATATCGGAATTGAACATTGCACGTGGTATTGTGACAAAAGAAGGAAAAGAGTATATTAAAAATCTTTCAGAACATTATATGGAATCATTTGGCTCTAATCCCGATGCTCTGGATTCTTATGCAATAAAGCTGATGGTTAATATTCCGCCAGAAATAACATCGTTGAAATATGCTATGATAATGAGTAAAAAAGCTGTGGATCTTCAAAGTAAGCTAAATGATGATAAAAAATTGGCTCTCTTTCTTCAGACTTTAGCTAGAGGATATTATTTAGTTGGTGATATTGATAAAGCAATTGACGCTCAGAATAAAGTTGTTGGACTTTTTAAATCAAAGGATGATAAAGCTAAGGCTATATTGACTAAAGAGTATTATGAAACAGCAAAGAATCTCTCAAGGCAATATTAATTTTGGGGTGTGTGATAAATGCTTAAAATAATATGCAGATTTGAAAGGATAATAATATCAGTATTGTTAGTTCTAATGATTATAGCAGTATTGGTAACAACTGCTGAATTAGGTTATGTAATCATTGTTGAAATTCTTAAACCCCCTGTTTTTTTACTTGGAATTAACAATATAACTGAAATATTTGGTTTCTTCTTTATGGTTTTAATTGGTTTAGAATTACTAGAAACAATTAAAGCATATCTGGAGGATAATAAACTTCATGTCGAAATTGTTTTTCTTGTGGCAATGATTGCTGTAGCAAGAAAAATTATAATAATTGATTATTCAAAAGCCACACCTGAAATGCTGTTTGCCATTTCAAGTGTGATTATTTCCCTTTCAATCGGTTATTATTTTATGAAGAAAGGTTTTTTTAATATAGGAAACAAGTAGATTTGACAATTGTAAAAATTTACGTTTTATAAACTAAACAACCATCTTCCTAGAGAGTGATTGTTTAGTCAAAGCGTATTTAGTTATTCTCTCTTATTCATTAACTGATATAGGTATATTAAGCATATATCCACCTAGTGATTTACCGTGTTTATCACGCCTTAAGCCGGATACTACCCCTCCGTCAAGAGCAGAATGTAATATAAATATAGTGGAAAAGTTTATAAATTTTCAATATGCAGAAGCATTTCTAAAAAAAATAAATAAACGTGATTTAAGATACTGTATGTCACTTTCAAATTTGCAATTTTCTCTCTGTTTCATATAATCGGTGTTATTGGTATAATTTATATTTAAGGCTTTCCGTACTGAGGTATATTTATGGAATCTGACTTGTTTAATGAAGCATATAAGCTAACTGAATTACTAATAAATAGTATTTCTGGAGTATTTATAGGTAAACTGGAAGTAGTTAAAAATACAGTTAAGGCTTTGATTTCCGGAGGTCATATTCTGCTGGAAGATGTACCTGGAGTAGGAAAAACACTTCTTGCTGATGCTGTGTCTGGCTCTATTTCCGGCGAACTTAAGAGAATACAGTTTACAGCAGATCTTCTTCCTTCAGATGTTACAGGTGTAACTGTTTATAGACAGCATACAGGTGAATTTACATTCGTTAAAGGACCTGTTTTTTCTAATACCCTTCTTGCCGATGAAATTAACCGTGCTACACCCAGAACACAATCCAGTCTTTTAGAAGCTATGGAAGAAAAACAGGTTACTGTAGATGGAGTCATACATAAACTTGATGAGCCTTTTTTTGTTATCGCCACGCAGAACCCAATTGAGCTTGAAGGAACATATCCACTTCCTTTTTCTCAGATGGATCGTTTTTTAATAAGATTAAGTATCGGCTATTTGGCATTTGAAAATGAGATTAGGATGCTTAAAGATCAGAAAGTTATAAGAGCACGAGAACAGATAAAGCAGGTTATAAATTGCCAGGACCTTCTGAGAGTCCAGTCAGTTGTAAAGAACATAAAAATTGCCCAAGAAATATACTCTTACATTGTTTCAATAATCCATAAAACAAGAGATCATGAGAATTTTATTTACGGTGTAAGTCCTAGAGCTGCACTTGATCTAATGAGATTCAGTCAATCTTCAGCTTTAATGAACGGTAGAGATTATGTAATACCTGATGATGTAAAACAGGCGGCTCCGTTGATATTGTCACACAGGGTAATTGTCAGAAAAGGAACCCGAATTGCTGTAATGAGCGGAGAAAATATGATTAGGAACATGGTAGAAGAAGTAGAGGTTCCTATCTAGTACTGTCGGAGTTAATCTATAATATATTCAGATGATACAAGATGTGAATTATTTTCAAAAAAAAACATTGAAGTTCCGAAGTAGACGATTTACGAAACCTGGTGCTGCTTTTCTAGGATTGATTGTTCTTCTTTATATGTTTTCCATAACATATCAGACAGGTTTAATGTTTATTGTTATGGGATTAATATTAGGTTGTTATGCTGTTAATTATTATTTTGCTAAACGTTCAGTAGACAGTATACAGCTGGATGCTGACAAATATTTTAGAGGAGTGGAAGGGGAAAATTTAAGAGGTATTTTTTCAATAAAAAACTTAAGTAATGTAAACTCCTGTGGAATGTTTGAATGCATTGTAAACAATGAAGTTATGTTTAAAGTTCAGGAGATTGAACCCCGCAATATTTCTTATTTTAAGCCTGATTTGGTTATATCGAAGAGAGGTGCGTATAAAGTATTATACGCAGAAGTGAAAAGTTCATATCCATTCGGCCTAATAAATTATTCTAAACAAGTTGATCTCCATACGGAGTTTCTTGTATATCCTAAAGTTTACCATTGTGTAATTCCATTAGCTGCAGGTTTTGAACCAGCTGTAGGAGGAAAATTTAAAGGAGCGTTTAATTCTTCATCTGGGAGTGATTTTGCAGGTATTAGAGATTATATATATGGAGACTGTTTAAGAAATATACACTGGAGAAGCAGTTCTAAAGGTCAAGGTATAAAAGTAAAAGAGTTTCGAGAAGAGATGTCCGGACATACCTCCTTTATTCTGGATTGTACGGTCAGAAATAATAAGAGTAGTATTGATGTTTTTGATTCTGCGTGTAGGGCTGCAGGTTCACTTATCTTTGAGGCTTTGGATGCTGGACACCAATCAGAATTTATCAGCACATATGATAATGAATTAATACATATACCTCCTTTTGCTGATGGTGATTCTATATTAGAATATCTTGCTAGGGTATCATTAAATAAATCTCAGACGACTGTAGATATTTTTGAGAATATAGTTTCTAAGCTTTCTCCCAAATCAGCTGTTCATATGATTCTTTTAGATTCAGATAAGCAGCTTGTAGATATGCTTTACAAATCATTTAGTAAGTTCAAAACTTTCACTATATACTTTCCGATAAGTTCTGAAAAAACTCTAAAAACAGATAAATATTATGATCAGTTTAATATTTATTTTTATGATGAGGATAATATTATTTATAGAGGAGATATGTAACTGTGGCTGAAAGCCTAAACCTTCTTATACTGCTTGGGTTTATATGCCAGGGATTTACCTGGGATAATTATTTCATGCCGTTATTATTTGTTATTATATGGTTTATATGTGTAAAAATCAAAAGCAGAAGAAATTGCTGTCAAATGCAACCTAAATTCCATAGTTGGTATTAAAGAAAATTCCATAGCTCGGATAAAAATTTATACCTCCGTTTTATTGTTTTTAATATTCTTAGTACGATAGCTTTGTCCGTTAATTTTAAATATACTTGAATG
>DASCNA010000195.1:0-52401 GCA_036011305.1 Victivallales bacterium | reverse complement strand
TTCTCTAAAAAATAGCTGATTCTGAGTACAAAATAAATCATTTAATGCTATATTTTTTCATGGTTACGGAAGTAAAAAATCTGAAAGAAGAAATAACTGAATTAAAGAGTACTATTGATGTTAAGGATTCAAAAATCCTGAAGCTTCAAGAGCAACTTGACTGGTTCAAACTGCAGATGTTCGGCAGAAAATCAGAACGTGTAATTGATGTACCTTGCAATACTCCTGATCTTCCAGGATTTGACTTTATAAATGCGGAAAAAGAAATACAGCAAAAAGTTCATATAAAAGCTCATGATAAAAGAAAGTCAGTTAGTAGAAAGGGTGAATTTAAGCTTGAGATTGGTGATAATATACCCATTGTAGAGAAATATATTGATATTCCTGATGAGGATAAATTTGATATAGTTACAGGTAAAGCTCTAACTCTTATTGGCTATGATAAATCTGATAAGCTTGCAACTAAAGCAGAGCAGCATTTCATTCTGAGAACACTAAGACCAAAATACACACTCAAAGAAGATTCACTATACGGAATTATTCAACCAAAGGCTGATGACTGCATAATTGAAGGCTCTAAATTCGATGCATCATTTATGTCTTATGTCGTATGTGAAAAGTTCTGTCATCATATGCCGTTATATAGAATTGAAGAGAAGTTGAAATATCAGAATATTAAAATCAGCCGTCAAGTTCTTACATCTTTGGTAATAGAACTTGGTTTGAGGGTTCAAGTTTTAGTTGACCTTATGAAAGAAGAACTTTTTAAACAGAACTGTATCTTTACTGACCAGACATCGGTAAAATTTATAGCAGACAGGTATTCTAAAGCTGTAAATGGAAGCATATGGATTTATGCAGGAAATAAAACTGATTCTCCTCCTTATCAGATATATGAATTTACAGATAACTACAGGCAAATAAATACGATTGAATATCTTAAAGATTTTAAAGGTATAATTCATGCTGATGCTTATAAAGGATATGTAAATATAGATAAAGTAAACAGTAATATCAATTGGGCTGCATGCTGGTGTCATGGTCGGCGAAAATTTGAAGAACTGGGAGTATCAGAGTTTAGGACATGGATATTGAAAGATATTAGAAAACTGTTTCTTTATGATAGAGTTGGTTGGATAAAAAATGCGGAGTTCAGGTTAAAAGTAAGAAAACAAAGAGAAAAACCTATAGTTGACAGAATATTTAAAAAATTGAAGGAAAAACTTGTTGATCCAAAGTTGTTGCCTAAATCCAAATTATGTGATGCAATAAAGTATATGCTGGCATATGAAAAGAACTTTAGATTATATCTGGATAATCCAGACATTAAAATGGACAACAACACTTCTGAGCGGGCTTTGAGGAAGATCGTAATTGGCCGCAAAAACTGGATGTATCTTGGCAGCAGAAGAAGTGGAAAAGCTATGGCAAATCATATGACCTTGGTTCAAAGCTGTAGAGCTATGGACATCAATCCGAATAAATATTTGGAATTTATTTATAGAAACCTGATGTCATATCCTCACAAACAACTTCATGAGTTGTTGCCTGACAGGTGGAAAATAATGCAAAATCGATAATCCGTGTGATATCTTGCCTAAAAAATGGGGTTTATGTAATTAAAAACCACATATTTATTTAATATCCACTATTTGAGAGGTATTTTTTATCATTACAAGAATATACACAAGTGATATGTCTAAAAACTTGACAAACCACATATTAGTTGTGTATTTAGAAGAAAAACAACGTATCCAATTTTATATTAAATTTGGATAAATAATTAAAAAAAGGAACGTTGTTTAATGAGTGATAACAGTACCATCTCTTTTGGTGAAGTCCAATCAGTAATGAAGAATGAACTTGATGAAGTAGTAAGAAAAGCAGCTCAGAATATGATAACTATAGTCAGTCCATTTCAAAGTGTCGGAGTTAGAATATTAATTTCAGCTATAAATTTAACATTCATTTTGTGTATCCGGTAATTAAACTATAGCTATCTATATCATGTTTATTTACGGTACTGTAGCTTTAATTTGCATAATTGGTTTATCATGACCTGTCCCGGATCCTGAATATTTATAAATATGGGTAATAATACCGTCGAACGGTGCATATTGAGAAGATACCTCTATAAGCATTTCATCTTTTTTAACTGCTCCAATGCCCTCAATAGCATCTATTCCGGATCTTAGGAAATCAAATAGTGCTACAGATTTCCGGTTAAGTTTTTTATTTTTTTCGAATAATTTTGTTTTATATTCACTTTCAGCTAAATCAGCTTTTAGTTGTGCCTCAAGTTCATTAGTTTTGGTTTTAAAAAGAAACTGACCTTTTTTTACATTTTGTCCAAGCTTAACTACTAATTCTATAATACCTGCTTCTCTGTTACAAACTAAAGCTTTTTTATCTGATAAATTTACTTTTACGTGTCCTTTTGTTACTTCAATTTCAGGGTCATCATTACCGAGCCCTGAACCGTCATAGCAGTTAATTTTAGTAACAGTGCCGTCAAAAGGTGCATAATATTTAGAATTTTCTATTTCAGCTTTTACTTTCTGAAGCATAGCGTTAGCTACTTTTAAATCGCAGATAATCAAAAGGTAGATTTTTTTTGCAACAAGAAATTCTCTATTTTTTTCAACTCTATTATAAACAAATTTACTAAAAACTTCTTTTTTTTTCCAAACTTCTAAATCTATTTCCTGAAAACCCACAGCCTGTTCAAAAAGAAGTTGTCCTTTTTTTACATATTCTCCAAAATCTACATGCACGGTTACAATTCCGTTCCTGTGACTCACGACCCAGACAGAATTTGCGTCACTATCTTCATTGAATAACTCATCATGAGCTATCAATGTAGAAAAAGCAATGGACATGATTATGCTGAGAATAAAAAACTTTTTCATTTATATAGATTAATTATGTTCTCTGTAAATAGGGTGAGTTGTACATCTAATTCCTCCTCCATGGTATTCTACTGCATCATATTCAACAGGAATAGGAGTGCATCCTTTTTTTTCAATTTCTTTTATTATTCTTTTATGCTGTGCTCCAATAAATACAACTCCTGGCTCTAAACACAGAGTATTACTTCCCATTGCATGACACTCTTCGAGCGATGCCTCAATAAATTCCCAGTCTTTGAAAACTTCAGGTATTCCATTCTTAAAACCGTCTAAATAAGCAACTCCAAGTCCTTCTTTCAATACAGCACACATACAGTCTAAATGAAGCCAATCATCGTTAAGATGTATTGGGTGTACTTTATAACCATAATCTGACAGAATCTGTTGTAGCCAGTTAATTCCTGTTAAACTTGAACCTAAACTTGAAAATCCTACCAAAATATCTTTCCCAATTATAAAAGTGTCTCCTCCTTCAACAAAAAGGCGTCTATCATTTCTCCACTCTTCAGGAGTGTTTCCAGAAGGAAGAAGTTCCATGTCAGGCATATTAACCCAGCGAACATCTTTGTTGGTTTCGGATAATTTCATGAAAAGGTTTTTCCATCCTAAATGTTCTTTGTTTCTGTATATCATTCGCATATTTGTCTGAATAATATTAGTGCCGATTACTAGATGTGGATCTCGTGCATATAATAATCCATCACCCAGTAATGAATTTTCTCTTACATGCTTGGGGATTTTGTCTGGTCTATAGACAGTAACGTCGTTATTCTTTAATAGTTCTTCAAACTTATTCATTTGTTCAATCATTTTCCTGCCGCTTTCTGGATCTCTGTCAATCCATCGCTTTCCTTCATCTATAAATTCTTTTAAGTTTGAATAGCGTCCCCAGTCTTTCTGAAATTTTGGAAAAACAGAATCTTCAACATTTCCGAGCATCACAGACTTCAACCTGCTCCACTCATCATAAACTCCTACTTTTAATTCGTTATTTTGTGTGATAGACATTGTTTGTACCTCAAATATATAAGTTTATATTTATTGACTAATCCTGTAGCAGATCATTCTATTGTTGAAGTAAACTCAGGTCCTTCCCATTTGAATATTCGTTTAATTTTAAAGAAAAATTCAGGTCCCATAGCAAGAATACTAAGAATAGAAACTATATCCAGTGTTGACATTATATGGAGCCATGTATTGCCTGTTATATTAATTACTTTAATTAACTCAAGATAGGCTAAAATTAAATTAGCAAAGAAGCAGAAAAGAAAAACTAAGAGCCCGGTCATATAGCGTATTTTACCTGCAGATCTGAAGATTTTGCTTTTTATATTTTTTACTGCTTCTTTTCCAGCGAGCATTACTCCAAGGATTATACAAACTTCAGGACCACCAAGCACCAGTATTCCTATCAAAGCTCCACTGATGTATGTCGGTAAATTCATCATAGGTACAAAAAATGAGAATACCGGCAGGATAAAACTTAGAATGATAAAGAGAAATCCTACCTTTAATTTTAAATCCATAACTCATCTCCTACTTATTTTGGATATTTAGTGTTAAAATTTTAAATTATTAAATCGGAATTATTTTTTATATATTATATAGAAAAAAATAGAGTAGATCAACTTTAAATTCATATTATATGTGTAACCAGGTTTTGGAAGATCATTTAGATTCATAGCACCAATAAAGACTGCTTTTTACTTTTATTGCACATCGCAAGTACTAAATTTGCTAATTCGTTTTCTGATGCCGTATATACTTGCGGATCATTTTTTCATCAAGAACAACTGTATCTACGCATTATATTTCTTACAACATTCAATGGTTGATAATTTTGAGTTATCTATGGTTTCAAATACCAGTAGCCATTTTTTTACAATATGGGGTTTATGCTTCGTCATCTGTTATCCTTTGTAAAAATTAATATTCTAATGAGAATAACAAAATTTAATGCCTAAAATCGTAGCCGACTAGATGGTGCAGATTTTACATTTACATTTTATCTATTCTTTCCCTTGGAAGCGTAAGGAGTCTATTTAAAACTTACTCACCGAGAATTACTGCAGCGAGCACACCTTAGCACTGGTCCAATTCAGGAACTCCATTCTTATCCCAACCCATCAGTTTATAAAATTCTTCAAGCATAGGTTTCAGGTTTACTACACTTCCTTTTGCAGGTCCATTTTTCACAGGTTGCGTTAGGAATTTTTCAGAGATGGTATCCACAAGATATTCAGAGCATGATCTGATATTAATACTTCTTTCCAGGGATATTATATTTTCACCGATGGTCATAAGGTCTTTATAATTACATTCAATTTCAGCTAGAATGGAGACAAGTTCAGCCTCATTTTTTAGATCAAATTCATTAATAAGACTTAAGGCAGGAACTTTACATAAACCCAGAGAATCGATCACCGCGCTCACTGCCATACACATTTTGATCAGGGCAGCTTTACCGTTTAATGAAAACCGTTTAATTGCGTCTTCTGTTCCGAATTCCAAAGCTGCCCTTTCAGGAGTGAACCTGCTTTCAGGAATATTATAAACACTGCAAAAATCTCCGCCCCTACTTGATACTGCATACGCCAAAGCAACGCCCATCATTCCCCTCGGATCATATCCCGTATATTCCAAGCCCTTAGAAGTAAACGCATACTGATCAGCACCATGGCCTATAAGTTCGGCGGCTTTTTTTACTCCTAGTTTTAAAACTTCACCAATGCCAGTGCTTTCTGAAATTGATTTTAAGACCTGCTCCATACCGTCAGCATTTCCCCAGGACAAATCAATATTGCCTGTTTTTTCAAGATCCAGAATGTTTTCACTAAACAGATCCATGGCAAAAGCAGTTACACTTCCGGCTGATATAACATCCATTCCCAGTCGATTGCATAGGTTATGGAGATATAATACTGCTTCAGGATCATCCAGACCACATTTTGGAGCTAAAGCTATAATGGATTCCAGATCAGGTCTTGCCCCTTTGGTATTCTTGTATTTTCCTTCAGGTATTTCTATATCTGCCTTGCAATGGACAGGACACTTTGGACAGGTGTTGGCTTTCTTGACATACTTATAAAGTACTGAACCATCGATTTTATCAGCCCCCGTAAAGTTTGTCTTTCGATAATTATTTGTACTGAGCATTCCTTTTTCATTAATCGATTTTACAAAACCAGAATTACTATATTTTGAAAATACAGGATAAAGTGGCGCATCAATTATCTTTTTTATATAATTTTTTACTGTTTTTTTCTTATGGTCGGTGAGTTTTAATAATTGTTTTTTATTGGATATAACCACCGCTTTTAATAATTTTGATCCCATGACTGCACCCGTGCCTGTACGTCCAGCTGCATGGTGATCTCCGGACATGATACAGGCAAATGAGCATAAATTTTCTCCGGCAGGGCCAATACTCATGATTGAGCTGTCCTTATAGCTAGTTTTAATCTTTAATTTTTGTTCTGTGTCTTTGGTGTCTAGACCCCAGAGATAATCTGCCGAAACAATCTTTACCTCGCCGTCCAGAACTTCAATATATACTGGGCTTTTTGATTTACCTTTTATCAATATTGAAAATATATTGTTGGATCGAAGTCTCACTCCCACATCTCCGCCTATATTTGAACTGCCGAGTATTTCAGTCAGGGGTGATATCGTGTTTACGTGCATCCTGGTCCCTGAAGGAACACCTGACCCTGTCAGGAGACCGCAGCTCATTGCTATTATATTTTCAGGATCATACGCATTTACACTTTTATGAACCTGTTTATGAATGAACCATGAATTCAGACCGCGACCACCGAGCATATTTTTTATAATATCGTAAGGTATCATAGATTGACTTACTGTTTCATTTGTCAGGTCTATTTCAATTAATCTGTATTCCATAAAACTCCTTATCAGATTGATCTTTAAATCTAGAATAAGAAAACCAAAAATCCAATCCAAATTAAATGATTTATTGTATACAAAATTTTTTATGTTGTTAATATTTAGATTTTTGCAGAAAATAACATTATAAAATTTTATTAAACTTAATGAAATAAAGCGTAATGTTGCTTAGATTGATATTAAAAGTATATATTATGCGTAGTAATGCATATATTAAACATAAAGTATTCTGATTCAAGCTCTTTTGAGAAGCTTGGTATGAGTTGCCAGTGCATTGGATCAAGATGAGTCTTGTTATTTTTATCATTTGCAGCAACATGTATGTCTGTATACGGAGGAATGTTATAGCTAGCTTTGAAATTTTATATTCACAATTTTTTATGTCGAAAGCATTCTTAACAGATCCACACAAAAGCAAAGAGGATAGGCGGATCGAGAAAAGTAAAAAATGGTACCCGAGAGAGGAATTGAACCTCCGACCAATAGTTTAGGAAACTACTGCTCTATCCACTGAGCTACCCGGGCACGAATTCTTTGAAGTTCATAATATAAACATAATTTTAAGTACTGCAAATTAATTATGATTATTTCTATAGCTAAAAATATAACACAAAATGTATATTTTATTATTGTATGGTCGATCCATATATTATAAATTAATATTTCTGAATTCCTTTCGAAAATCACAGAGGCCGATAATATTATGCATGAAAAACAGTATTATGAAAAATATATTAAACGAACCATAGAACTTTCTATGGAAGCGATAGATAATGGAAATAATCCATTTGGAGCTATACTCATAGATAAAAATGGAGAAGTTTTGCTGGAACAGGAAAACATAGAAAGAACGACAAAGGATTGTACTGGGCATGCAGAAACTGCATTAATGCGCAGTGCCTCAAAAAAATATTCAAAAGATTTTCTGTGGAATTGTACATTGATTACTGTTGCAGAACCATGTGCTATGTGCAGCGGTGCGATATATTGGGGTAATGTAGGAAAAGTAGTTTATGGACTTAAAGAGTCAACTTTATTAAAATTGACAGGCAATAATCCTCTGAATCCTACAATGTCTTTGAATTGTGAAACAGTGTTTAAAGCAGGGCAGAAAAACATTGAGATTCTTGGTCCTATGATGGAAGAAGAAATAATTATCTCAGTGAAAAAATATTGGAACTCACTTATTAAATGAAAAATCAAAATGATATAAACAGGTATTTGGGTATAGATTGATGAGAGATAAAATGCGGAAAAACCTAATATTATCTGCCATGAGTATTGCAATGTTCACTCTTGGTTTCAACACTACATCAATTATTAATGCCATTCCTGAAATTACGACAAGTTTTTCCATGCCTGCAACTAAAGTTCAGTGGGTTTTGAATATCTATACAATTTTTCCGGCATCCTTTATTTTAGTTGCGGGAAAACTGGGGGATATATTCAATAAAAAACATTTCTTTTTATTAGGCATTTCTTTATTTATAGTGGCATCAATATTAATATCAGTTTCGACTAATTCAATCCAGATGATAATTTTCAGGGGGCTTCAGGGGCTCAGTGCGGCTTTTATTACATCGACTTCACTGTCCATGCTTAAAATTACATTTACTAAAAAGGAGCTTGGCTTCGCTGTAGGTATTTGGGTATCTTTGATCGGAGTTGGTAATTCTATTGGACCTTTCGGAGGCGGTTTTATAACAGACTATTTAAACTGGAGATATATCTTTCTGGTAAATATTTTATTTTTAGCTCTGCCCATTCTTATAGTATGTTTTATTTTTAAATCTGAAAAACCTGATATAAAAAATAGAAGATATATAGATTTTATAGGTTTCTTCCTGTTCAGTATCGGTATGCTGCTTTTTGTTTTCGGCATGACTGAGATTAATATTTTGGGGTGGACCAACCCTGTTGTTTATGTTCTGCTTGCATCGGGTATAATGCTTCTGCTTGTTTTTTATTTTTATGAAAAAAGAATATCGGATCCGTTGGTAAAATTCATTTATTTTAAAAACAAAATCTTTTTGGTTTCTCTGCTTGGTTTATCATTTGCAACTTTTACTGCTATGATTTTTCCTTACTTTCTGACTTTATACCTTCAAAATCCTCTTATTTTTGCTTTTTCACCTTTACAGGCCGGTTTTGTACTATTTATTTTCAGCATAGCAGCATTTACCGGAGCAGTTCTGTCTTCTCATATTTCAGGTAAAACAGGTTTGAAACTTACTTCGTGCCTGGCACTGTTTATAGTTTTTATAACTTTTATACTTCTAGGTTGTTTAGGTGAAAATTTAACTCTTACTTATTTATATATCATAATAAGTTTTGGAGGGTTTGGACTAGGTATTATAGAACCGCTGTTTAATACCATAGGATTGAATATTTTTCCTGAAAGTGAAAGTGGGCAGGCATCCGGTATATTGAATACAGGTGTATATATGTCAGAACTTTTTGCTGTAATTTCTGGTAGTATTTTCTTCTTTCTTTTCGGCAGATTATCAATAAGCAGCATAGGGAAATATATAACAAATACTAATATTACACATACTTTTTATGATAATATTCTTATGGGGGAAAATACAGCAATAAAGGGATTGCACAATTATGTTTCAAGTACTAATTATGATATTGTTATAAACATGGTCAAAAAAGCAAGCACTCTTAGTTTTAGCTCTGTTATGCTGTATACAGCTGTACTGTGTCTGATACTATTGCTGCTTAGCTTGAAATACATACCTACCAGAGAAGATTAAATGCCAGAAGGCCTAAGCAGACTTTGCTGCTCATAAAGCTGTTTCATGAAAACCTGAGAATCTTATTGCCGAATATATAGAATTATAATCAGTTTAATTTATATTAGATTTAATATAAATATATTCAGGGCTTTTTTAAAGATAAATGGTGGTTAATATGGACGCTCAAAAACAGTTGCTTGATTTTACTGGTTATGTAAACCCTCTCATAGGTTCCAATTCTTCCTACGGCTTTTCTCATGGTAATATTTATCCTGCGATTTCTATGCCGTTCGGTATGACATCATGGACTCCTCAGACAGGTGAAAAACATAATGGCTGGATTTATCAATATGAGAAAAAGTATATTAACGGCTTTAAAGCATCGCATCAGCCAAGTTCATGGATAGGGGATTATGGCGACTTTGCTGTTATGCCAATACTATCCGGGTTAAATAACAGAGGTTATGATATAGAAGCAAGGAGCACAGCATTTAATCATGGAGACGAGACAGCTCATCCATATTATTATGCAGTTACTCTTGACAATAATATCAAAGTTGAGTTTACACCTACTGAAAGATGTTCTTTTTTCAGAATAACTTTTCCTGAATGCATGAATAAAAATATAATACCCTCGCTTGTTGTTGATAATTGGGGGTTGGGTAAAATTAATAATGACGGAAAACACCGAATTATTGGTTCTGCTGAACATTTTGTAGCAGGTGCTCCTGATAACTTTGCCTGTTATTTTGTTATGGAATTTAATAAGCTTTTTGAACAGGCAGAATCAGAAAATGGCATTAGATATTTAAAATTTCCAGATCTGCATGAAGACAAAACTGTAGAATTTAAAATTGGAACTTCTTTTATTTCGGAAAAACAGGCAGATATAAATTTAGCCAGAGAAATAGGTAATAGAAATTTTGATAAGATTGTGGATGACGGTAAAAGTGTCTGGAATGATATTTTATCTAAAATCCAGATAAAAGGCGCATCTGATAAAGAGTTAAAAACTTTTTACTCTGTTTATTATAGGACACAGCTTTTTCCTAGGATCTTTTACGAGTTTGATGAACATAATAAAATGATTCATTACAGTCCGTATAATGGAGAAGTTAAAGAAGGCGTATTATACACTGATAACGGTTTCTGGGATACCTACAGAACTGTTTATCCCCTGTTTTCCATTATCTCTCCAAAACTGGACGCTGATATCATACAGGGGTGGATAAATGCATATAAAGAAAGCGGATGGTTTCCTAAGTGGGCAAGTCCCGGACACCGTGAGTGCATGATAGGTACGCCAATGGTAAATATCATAACCGACGCTTTATATAAAAATATTAATTCTTTTGATATAGAGAAGGCTTATGAAGGTTGTTTAAAAGATTCACTGGATTCTTCCGGAGGACTTGGGTGGGGAAGAAGAGAACTTGATTCATATAACGAACTTGGCTACTGTGCAATGGATGTTGTTAAAGAATCTACTTCCAGGACTCTTGAGTATGCTTATAATGATTTTTGCATGGCTCAGTTTGCCAGGTATATGGGTAACAGTAATGATTATGAGAAATTTATTGAGAGGTCTAAGTGTTATAGGAATGTTTTTGACTGTTCAGATAAATTCATGAAGGGTAAATATCTTGATGGAAGCTGGGAAAAAGATTTCAGCCCTATAAAATGGGGAGGAGGAGGTGTTGAACCACCTTGGGGGCCTTATACAGAAGGCAACTCATGGCAGTACACGTTTGCCGTTCCTTATGATGTTTCCGGGTTGATTGAATTGTTCGGTGGAGATAAAGCCTTCATAGATAAGCTGGATGAATTGCTGGATCCTTCCAATAATGAATTTGATATCGGTTATTATGATGAACTGATACATGAGATGACAGAGATGGTGGCTTGTAATATGGGACAGTATGAACATAATAATCAGCCGGTGCATCAACTGCTTTATATGTTTAATTATGCAGGTGTCCAATGGAAAGCAGTTCCTTATATTCGTAAAGTAGTAGACGATTTATATAATTCGGGACCTGACGGTTTCTGCGGTGACGAAGACAATGGTGAAATGGCTTCATGGTATATATTCAGTATACTTGGCTTTTACCCCGTATGCCCTGGCAGTTCTGCTCCCAGATATGAAATTGGAACTCCTAGGTTTAAAGAAATCAGAGTTGATTTGCCCCACGGCAAAACTCTGACTGTTATTGCTGAAAATAATTTAGATAAAAATATCTATGTACAGTCACTAAAAGTAAATGGGAAAATAATTGAGCGTTCCTGGTTAAAGCATGAGGAAATAGTTAATGGCGGTATTATAGAATTTGAAATGGGCTGCAAACAGAATAAAGAATTTGGAAAAGACAAAGAAAATCGTCCACCTTCAATGGTATGATCTTGTATGGTGAACTGCTGAATTATTAAGTCTTGCTTTTTATTTGTACGCGTAAAATCTGTACCATTTCTACAATGTGACTTTCAGTTATTTACAGTGATAGTACAAAACGTACTTCTATTACGGACATAACATATTCTCTTTTTTTGTTTTGAAAAAGGCTGAATACAGTACAGGAATAAAACACAGGGTAAAACTGTACCAATATATATCGGATAAAACAGATAAAAGTAATTATTCCCAGAGTATAAGGGATGGAATGAGGCACTGATTTTGATTAAGTAATGTACGTTGATTAAAGAAAGTGAAATTACATATGAGTTTTTATAGTTTCTCAGTATATATTTGATTGTAACTTTTAGAAAGAATGTTATTTTGTAAGTTCTATTAAAAACTTAACAGAATATGGGACAAAAATGCAAAAGTTTTTAGTTATAGTACTATTTCTATATCTGCTTTTTGGTGTTGTCGTATCTTTAATATCATTGGAATACGATTATAAAACACATTGGCTGCTTGAGTATCTGATAATTGGACTTATCACTGCTGTCCTAATTGCTGTTATCGGCTCAGTTCTTTTCTTTAAAAAGAAAAAATCACGTTACTATTATTTTAAGTAAACTTGCTTGGTTGGATAATATTTCTGTTTACTATGTGTGGACTTGCAAAGTATATAATAAAATTAAATCAGCATAAAAAACAGGCACATCTTGTAAACATTATTTCATTAGTTTAATTTAAGAAATATTGTAAATATAAATTTTTTCAGAAAATCATACTATAAGGAAATTTTTATGGTTACCACTATTGTATATGTACATGTAAAAAAAGAGTATGTTGAAGATTTTATAGAAGCTACTAAGAAAAATCACCAGGCTTCAATTATGGAATACGGGAATATGAGATTTGATTTTCTGCAGGATGAAAGCAATCCATGTAAATTTGTCCTTTATGAGGCTTATGAATCAAAAGAGAAAGCAGCAGCTCATAAGGAAACAGAACACTATACAGCCTGGAGAAGCAGTGTGGAAAACTATATGGCTGAGAAAAGAAACGGAGTCCCTTATAAAGGAATAAAACCCTGAGGACAGGCTGAAATGGATAGTAATCAGTTATCAGTAAAATTTCATAATAAAAGAGATTTTTATAGATGAATAATTCTTTTTCAATTTCTGGTGTACCTAAATTAATATTTGGCAATGGTAAAATAGATATTTTACCTGATATTCTTAAATCTTACGGTAATAATATTCTATTGATAACAGGAGGAAGTTCCTTAATAAAGTCAGGTAATTATTCTAGAATACAATATATTCTAACTGATTTTAACATATTTGAAGCTGTAATAAGCAGTGAGCCCTCTCCGGATAATATTGACAGCATAGTTTTTGATAATATGGATAAATCAATTTCCGCTGTTTGCTCAATAGGAGGGGGGAGTGTTTTAGATGCTGGTAAAGCTGTATCTGCTATGCTTAAAGAAGATGATTTTAAAACTGTTGCTGATTATCTTGAAGGTGTGGGGTCACGAATTCCAACCGGGAGGAAAATACCTTTTGTCGCAGTTCCTACTACTTCAGGAACAGGGAGTGAAGCGACTAAGAATGCTGTTATTTCCCATGTAGGTAAAAAAGGTTTTAAAAAATCATTAAGACATGATAATTATATACCTGACATAGCTGTTATTGATCCTAAACTGATAATAAACTGTCCTGAAAATGTTACTTCTGCCAGCGGTCTAGATGCTCTCTCCCAACTTATGGAAAGTTATATATCAACCAAATCCTCCTGTTTTACAGATTCACTGGCACTAGGTGCACTTGAAAGAGTTTTGAAATGTCTTGAAAAAGTATGCCTTGATGATCCTGATAATATTGAATTGAGAGGGACAATAGCATATGGAGCTTTTGTGTCCGGTATAACTTTAGCACATGCAGGTCTCGGAACTGTACACGGTTTAGCAGGCGTTATAGGCGGTTATACCAAAATACCTCATGGTGCAATCTGCGGGCTTCTCTTACCGCACTGGTTCGGGGTAACTGTTGATAAAATGCTGCAGGATAAAAAATTTTACAGAGATAAAATCATCAAGTTAGAAAGATTGTCAGAATATGCCTTGCCTTTAGAAAAACACTCTATAAAAAATCTGGTAATTTATATACAGGAACTTTCAGATAAGTTAAAATTACATAAACTAAGTTCCTATGGAGTAACTGAAAGAGATTTGAAGCTATTTGCTGAAAAAGGAGGAAATAAAAATAATCCTGTTGAACTGAATGCAGAAGAAAGGTTGGGTATACTTGAAAAGGCTTACTGAAATTATTAATGAAGTATAGTTTTAAAATCATAATTTACATGTTTGAAATTGAATAATTCAACCGGTTGGCAGTGTTAAAGTATTATAGAAAATGAGGGAGAGGTAATGAGTAAGAAAATAAAAGTAACTGTATGGAATGAATTTTTGCATGAAAAAGAGAATGAAGCTGTTAAAAAACTCTATCCTGAAGGCATACATAAGTTTATTGCTGACAGACTGATAAAAGAAAATGATATTGAATGCAGATTAGCCTCTCTTAATGAACCAGAACATGGACTTACAGAAGAATTACTGCATGATACAGATGTCCTTATATGGTGGGGGCATAAAGCTCACAATGAAGTTGATGATGAAATAGTAAAACGGGTACACAAACATGTAGTTTCAGGTATGGGGCTGATTGTACTTCACTCAGGGCATTTTTCTAAAATATTTAAAGCAGTAACCGGAACTACTTGCGCTTTAAAATGGAGAGAGGCGGCAGAGAAGGAAAGATTATGGAATATAGCGCCTGCACACCCAATTACTGAGGGGATCGGAGAGTATTTTGAAATAGCAAATACTGAAATGTATGGAGAACGATTTGATATTCCTGAACCTGATGAACTGATCTTTATATCATGGTTTGAAGGAGGCGAGGTATTCAGAAGCGGTGTGACCTATAAAAGAGGAAATGGAAAAGTATTTTATTTTCGGCCGGGACATGAAACTTATCCTGTATACTATAATGATAAAGTTATAAAGGTTATAAAAAATGCTGTCAGATGGACTCGCAAAACTGTTTATCTTGAAGCTGAAGCACCTTGTGTAGAACCTCTTGAAAAAATTGACGATAAAAACAGTGAATTTGGCAGTTCAGGAATAATTCAGGATGTTTTTTGAAATTTATGAATTATGAACATTAATATTTCATATTTCCAATAATCATTAATATTTTTTTATAATAGGGAAAATAATGAAGAAAATTAAAATAGCTGTAGTTGGATTAGGAATGGGAAGAAGTCATATACTGGGATATAAAACACATCCTTCAGCAGAAATAATTGCAGCTGTGGATATTGATAAAAAAAGACTTAATGAAATTGGAAAAAAAGAGTTTAATATTAAAAAATTATATACATCTATTGATGATATGCTTGATAATAATAAACCTGACATAGTAAGTATAGCAGTTCCAAATGTATTCCACAAAGAAATGGCAGTAAAGGCCTTGAATTCAGGATGTCATGTGATGTGTGAAAAACCTATGGCAATGAATGCACAGGAGGCTGATGAGATGCTTAAGGCATCAAAGAAATCCGGCAGAAGGTTAATGGTAAATTTCAGCTACCGTTTTACTGAACAGTCATTTGCTCTGAAGAATCAGGTAAAGAAAGGAATTTTAGGAGATATATATTTTGGAAGAACTGTTTGGCACAGGCGTAGGGGGTTCCCTGGTTTTGGCGGCTGGTTTGGAAAAAAAGAAATGTCAGGCGGTGGCCCTTTGATAGACCTTGGAATCCATAGACTTGATTTAGCTTTATGGCTTATGGACTATCCGGAGCCTGACTGGGTAATGGCTGGAACATTTAATCATATAGGAGAAGAATATGCCAAGAGAGAAGGTGTAGTTTTCAGCGTTGAAGATTTTGGATCAGCCATGATTAAATTTAAAAATGGTGCAGTTCTTGAACTTGAGGCATCGTGGGCTGCCAACATTAAAGATGCTGAGGAAATGAACACCAGATTGCTAGGAACAAAAGGCGGCCTTGTTCAGAAAAATAAAAATGAGGGATATGAATTTGAAGCAGAATTTTATTTGGAAAAAGACGGATGTTTGTATGATATGAAACTTCATCCGCCTGTACCTTCAAGCCATAATTCTTATTACCATTTTGTAGATTCCATTATCAATAAAACACCTCATACTCCCACAGGGGAAGAAGGTTATACTGTTACGAAAATATTAGATGCAATTTATGAAAGCGCTGATACAGGCAACCCTGTAAAAATTTGAAACACTGTTTAATATGATGTAAATTGCCAAATAAAATGAATGAATATTTATAGGACGAGTGAACTAAAGAGTGGATTATTTATATTCGTCTTTCAATAATCCGTAATGCAGAGTATTTCTGACAGTGCCATTCACTACAATGTGATTTCGAATAGTACCTTCCAATGTGAAACCGAATTTTTTCGGAAGTGCCTGACTATTTTTATTATTCTCATCGCAGCAAATGACTATCTTGTTCATTTTAAGAGAATCAAATAGGTATGTAATAATTTTTGTGGTAAATGCTTTTACAATGCCTTTTCCTGTGTAATCTTGGTCTACCATATAACCTATTTCCGCCCATTTTGCATCATTATCAATTTCCCGTACCAACACATAACCTATGATTTTACTGTTGTCCCAAAGTGTATAATAGATACCAATACCCTGCATATACCTATCAAGATTATTTTGGATAAACTTATCCATGTCTTCTAGTGTTTGTATTTTACTAACGAACGGAATCCAGTTTATAAAGAATTCTTTATTCTTCATAATGAAGTCATACATCTCCTGAGACTGTCTCATTTCAATCATTTTAATTGTTATGTTATCTTTCAAAATCATTTCAATCATTTTTATATCTCCTTTAAGATTTTGTTTATAATATGCGCAATTTTTTTTATACAGGAGTTATGTTATTTGATGTTTTTGACCAGTGCATCCTGTGTGTTCGAAATCTTTTTCATGATATTACTGAGAGTGCTTATCAATTTAGATCTTCTTTCCATCGTCATCTGCAATTTTAAGGAGTTAATTTCTGACATCTCGTTCATATTATTGAGTTTCTTATTTGTATTACCATGGTGCGTGAGCATTAATTCAACTTTTGCCAGGACATAAAAGCAGAGCAGATTGGACTGGCTATTTGAAATTTTGGGGAACTTACTGTGTATTTTTTGTCGTGTGATGGCATAAAAGTCAGTATTCTTAGATCCTGATATTAAATGATCGTGTAGTTTCCGAATAATGGGATTCAGTTTAGCCTTGGCCTTAGGCTGAAGCAGAGCCTGTATTTTTTTGATTCGGATAATTTCAGATTGTCTCAAAGTAGAGCTTTGCTGTATTTTATGTATTGTAACAGCAGGGGTTACAGAAGCAGGTTTGCTTTGGGCAAGTGCTGAAAAACCTGCAAGTAAGAAGATTGTCGTAATTGTGATTTTGTTCATTGTCTCTCCTATTTTATTCATCTTTCAGTTAGCTAACTTTAAATTCAGTGATGAAGGACAGCGACATTCATAAAAACATTTAGTTACATGTTATTGTTCCATTTTTCTAATGTATTGACTATTTTTTCATCAAATAAATATTTTCTATAATTCTCAGGTTTGAGTTTCTTTAATGCCTTATTAAATATAGGAATAAACATTAAAGGTTTTTTTCGAATCTCTAAAACCATATTTTTACCGAAGGCTTGATAAATTATTCCAATCATTTCTGCACCAAGATAATAATATCTTGGTTTGTCAAATTGTTTTCCTTTCGAATATTCACCTGAAGACCACCACCAGTACTTCATAAACTGATTATCATATTCCTTATAAGATTCGAATTTTCCATTAATTATTTCTAGTAAGAATTTATTTGCATGTTTAAAAATAGATTGTGATTTTTTAAGAAAATGGTTCCATGTAGGATTTTCTCCTGTAACGTCTGAGTATTCATCAGGATATATTTTTGTAGAAATTAAAGTTTCTCCATTCTGACAGCATTTAATGGCGATTCCTTCGTAAATAGCAGGCCATATAAAATCAAAAAACATTTTTTCCTTTGAATCTCTAGGTAAATTAGAAAATTTTTCAGGGACTGTACCAAAAGCGTGATTTAATTCATGTGCTAATGTATAAATAACTCTTTTTGAGTTGAGTTTTCCCTCTTTATCGAAGAAATGCAGACTTTTATCATAAATTCTTAATAAACCAAAAACAATATTTTCACTTTGCTTATTGCTGTATAAATAAACGCCACAACTCCAATCAATTAAAAGATAAAAATTGAATTTTTTATGAGTATCATTCTTTATAGACCATTCTGAAGCCCTATCTATTGCTTTTTGATATAATGAATCAGGGATAGCATTAAATTGTTCCAATGCTGTATAAAATTTATTGAGATTTTCTATTGCTGTTAAATAAAAAGGTAGAGCATTTTTCAACCTAATATTATTCTTAGTTACTGGCTTACCTTTAGATATACTCAAAATGAAATTTCAATATTGTGATAATGTAATTGGAGGTTTACTTTCTTTATACCTGGCTTTACATATTTCATATTCGGGCAGTGCCAGTACTTCATTTAATAAAGATTCAATCTCATCATAATCTTTTTTATCGTGTATTGCCTTAAGGACATTAAGCATAGCTTTTGCACCGTTTGTATCCACTTGCAGTTTTACGTTGTCAGAAGATGCTTCGCTATTAATATAATAAAACAAGCAAAGAACAATTATTAAAATTTTCCTCATAATATTATCTCTCATTAATGTTGAAGTTATTTAATCACTAAATAGCAATGCTGATTACTGGTTAAGAGTATTGATCCTGTTATGTTCTTTTAATTTAGCAGATATTGCCATTCTAAGTGCTATAGCAGAAATTATTCCTAAAATTATATAAATACACGAAAGCAGTATTTCCTTATCAAGTGTAGTAAATAGTACAACTATTGAACAACCTACAGCACCACCAAGCATTTGCAGACCGCCTAGCAATCCGCCTGCTGTACCTGAAACTTCGGGAAAAGGTGTCATTGCTCCTGAAAAAGCATTGCACATAATAAGAACTGCCCCTAATGCGAAAATAAATGCAGGAAGTATAACTTCAAGAGTATTAATATAACCCAATAAATCACAAGTCAGCATAATAACTCCGGCTATGATCATAAATGTTATTCCAAGGAACATCATCTTATTAATTCCGAATTTTATTACAAAAATTATGTTTATCGTGCTGCCGACAATGATGGCGACGTCGAGAAGTGCTATAAGCCAGCCTGATGCGATTGTAGTGATACCAAGCTCTGCCAGCAAATAGGGGCCAAGTACATAAAAAGCCATAAAACCAGTATAAGCAAAGATATTGCATAAAGTATATCCTAAGAATATTTTATTGCTTAATAACATACAAAAATCATTAAAAACACTTTTTAAATTCATCTGTTTGCCTTTGACGATAACTTTAGTTTCCTGCAGCAGGAATGTAACCGCAAACCATATAAAGAGACCATACAAAAGTATGAAGCAGAAAATACTGCGCCATCCAAAAAAAGTATCTAAATATCCTCCAAGAATGGGGGCAATTCCTACCATCAATGGCGCCGCCATTCCTAAAATGGAACCGTATCGGGCAAGCTCTGAACCGGCAAATAAATCACGCAGGACTATATACCCCATTGCGCCGCCGACTCCCAGGCCGAAGCCTTGAACAAGGCGACCGATAATCAACATGGATGGTGAGTAAGCCAGCATGCAGGCAACTGAACCTGCGAGTCCTATAAATATGCCAATTGACAAAGTCATTCGTCTGCCGTATTTATCAGAAAAAGATCCATAAATGAATTGAGAAATTGCAAATCCAAACATAAATGAAGAAACCGACCATTGAATAATTGCATCTGTGCATTTAAAAGCTTCTGTAATTTTAGGTAATGCCGGAACATATATTACCGATGAGATCTGCCCAATTGTGAAAAACATTAGCAATATTGTAAAAAATAATTTAAAATGTTTAATTTTGCTTGTCATACGGTCTCAAGTCTCAGCAGTTATTTATAATATCGAGTGTTCTTTTTTATCTATATATTTCATCTCTGTAATTATAGCAATATACTTCTCCAATGCCCTTTTTTAACACTTTATATTTATTTTATAAAAACTGTTTGAATGAGTTAATAAACAATATATATTGTTAGCATGCTAACATAATTAAGATTTCAATAATATTATTATAAAAAAGGAGTTGAGAGTGAAAAAGATATATTTACCAATATTTTCGTTCATATTTTTATTATCGATACTATTTATATCAAATACCATGTCTGCTAAAACAATTTATGTAAATGCCAATTATAATGGCAAAATAAAAAACGGAACCATATGGAATACTCCATATACTAATCTGCAAAATGCTATAAAAGCAGCAAAAACAGGAGATTCAATCTGGATTGCAAAAGGGACTTATTACCCTACAAAGTCTACAGATAGGAGTATCTCATTTAAATTAAAAAAAGGCATATCTCTATATGGAGGGTTTGCCGGAAACGAAACAAAATTATCTCAAAGAAACATAGACAAAAATGCCTCAATTCTTTCCGGTAATATTGGAGATAAAGGTACAGACAAGGATAATTCATATCATGTTGTAGTAGGTGCTGATAATTCGAGATTAGACGGCTTTACAATCAAGGATGGTTATGCCATTCCTCAATCTGGGAAAAACAGTAAGGCTCGCTTACATGTAAGTCCTGAACTTATTCTAAATGGCCCGAGCAACAGTAATGGTGCAGGGTTGTTAAATTTTAAAGCAGCTGCAGCAGTATATAACTGCATATTTGAAAATAATAAGGCATCAAAAGGCGGTGGAGTTTATAATATGACTTCGTCTTCATTTAATGCAACTGCTATTAACAAATCAAAAATGCCGATATTTGTAAACTGTGTATTCAGGAATAATTATGCACTGGAAAGATGAGGGGGAGTAAGTAATGACTTAGGTACGTCTCCTGTTTTTATGAATTGTGTATTTACAGATAACAGGACACCTGCCAAAGGAGGCGGTATGTATAATGACTTTGGGTGTTCGCCAATTCTAATTAACTCTCTTTTCAATAATAACTATGCTGCCAGATCGGCTGCAGGTATGGGCAATGATGGCGGTTCATCACCAGTACTGTATTATTGTACGTTTACTGAGAATCATTCAGTATATATGGGACCGTCTCTATATCAGGGGTCAGGTTCAGCTAATGATCCGGTCCTGATTAATAATATTGTATGGAATAATAAATGTGATTGGGGTGCGGATAGTATTTATTCATGGCATTTAGATACACCTGTAATCAGTAATTCAAATATTGAAGGAGGTTCTTTAGGAAAGGATAATTTTAGTCAGAATCCGGAATTTGATAAGAATTTTATTTCACAGTCAGATTGCGGTTTTAAAGGGAACAGCTCTATATTTAATCCTTCTAAACTTAGTTATTTTGTAAATATGCTGAGAAAATATCAAAAATTTACAGGCAGAGCTGAGATAGTTAAATATGTACCACAAAATCGGAAGCATTCAGATAGAATAGTATATGTAAATAGAAATAATAAAGGATTGCATAATGGGAAAAGCTGGAATAGAGCATATGCTTCATTGCAGAAGGCTCTAGCAGATGCATCAAAAGACGGAGCCACTGTTTGGATTGCTCAGGGAACTTACAAGCCTTCAGAAAAAAATCGCAATATATCTTTCAATTTATCATCCGGTGTAAGAATTTACGGAGGGTTTGCAGGTAATGAAACAAAATTATCTCAGAGGAACCCAGAGAAGTATCATACGGTATTATCCGGAAATATTGGAAATCCAAAAATAGTCTATGACAATTCTTATCATGTTTTAGTAACTGCAAATAATACGATTGTAGATGGAGTAACTATTCAGGATGCTTATGGTGACGGAACGGGTTATAATTCTCAAGGGGCTGTTATAAACTATCATCTGATTAATCAGCAGGGGCAGGGGAAAGAAGTTGGAATAAAATATACTACTGGTTTCAGTGTGAATTTTAAGAATTGCATAATAAAAAATAATTATGCAAAGGTCGGAGGGGCTGTTTATTCCTATGACCATGCTAATACAGTTTATGATAACTGCAGTTTTATAAACAATAAAGCTGATGATGGTGGAGCTGTAGTTGATAGAGTCGGTGTTAAATCAAATTTTAATTCTTGCCGTTTTATAAATAATACAGCCAACTATTATGGTGGAGCAGTGTATGTAGATTATGGTTCAAACGCACAATTTGAAAAATGTATATTCAAAGAAAATCACTCATTAAATAGTTTTGGAGGGGCAATTTTCAGCTTGAGCAGGGCAGCGCAGGTAGGCAATAGCAGATTAAATGCAAATGGATGTCTATTTAAACTAAATACAGTTAAAGGAAATGGTGGTGCAATAGCATGTTTTGATCTTTCAATTGGAAAGATTACCAACAGCAAATTCAACGACAACAAAGCAGAAAGTAAAGGTAATGCCATCTCTATTACTGAGCAGTCTGATGTTGCTTTAGCAAATAATTTATATAATGGTAATGGAGTTAGTAAAAATAGCAGCATCTATAAAGATAAAACATCAACACTTAAATTATTGGAATAAAATAGTCATGAAAAAAAGAATCATTTATTATTTTCCGCTGATGTTATTAATTTTCATCTTTTCAATTAATTCTTATGCAGGAAATTTAACAGAATCAAACTTAAACTTTAAGCCAATTGGAGACTTTTCTGTAATAACAGTCGGAACCGGATCTCCCTTATATTCAGAGAATAGAGTAAGACCTTGTACAGTAATTCAATATTCAGGAAACTATATTGTTGTTGACTCCGGTGACGGTTCAGTTAACAGTATGGAAAAATCTAAACTGCCTATGAGAAAAATTACGGGAATATTTTATACACACCACCATCTAGATCATAATGCAGATGCTATTCCCCTGCTTATACGGTCAAGATTAAGAGGCAGTGATGCTTTAATTGTAGGACCTTCAGTCCCAAGTACAAAGAAATTTGTTGATTTTATTCTTTCTTTTTATAAAAAAGACATAATTTACAGATGTAAAAATACTGGTACTTCTTATGAGAAGTTTTGTGATATAAAGGTAAAAGAGATTAGTAAACAGACTGAATTTAATCTGGGAAAAATGAAAGTATCAGCTACAAATGTAGTTCATACTATTCCAACATATGCTTACAGATTTGATTATGATGGGAAATCTATTGTGGTTTCAGGCGATACTTCGTATTCAAAGAACCTTATTACATTGTCTAAAAATGCTGATATACTTGTAATGGATTCAGGCGGCATTAAGTATGAAAATACAGGCAGAGTAAAGAGACGGCAAAATAAAAAGAGAAAACGTTCAACGGTAAACAATCGCAACGCAAATAAAGCACACTCTTCTTTAAAAGAAGTCGCTGTTATGGCTGAAAAATCAAATGTAAAGGCTCTTATACTTACTCATTTCAGACCTGGGATAATTGATTCAGCCGGAACATTGAAAGAAATTACAAAATATTATCATGGTAAAGTAATATTTGCGTCAGATATGAAACAGTATACTCCTTAAATTCAATGATCAGTAATAAAAGTTAATATAAACCGTTAATTTTAATTTAGCCTGTAAGCTTTTTTCAGGCTGTTATTTGAGGTAATGAAATATGTATTTTCACATTTTGATGCACAATTCCAAGCTTTTACAGGATAGAGTTGTAAAAGAATTAGAAAGCAAAAATATTCATCATGGTCAGGCAAGAGTCCTCGTTGTTTTACTCCAAAACAGTAATATTTCCCAGATCGAACTTTCAAATGGACTAAATATTAAACGGCCGACAGCATCCAGAATGCTCAAACAAATGGAGGAAACAGACCTTATAGTTAGGACTTCTGATCCTAATGACGATAGAATAATCAGGTTGAAACTAACTGAAAACGGTTTAAAAAAAGCCGTTATTGTTAAAGAGGTTTGGGATAGGATTAATAAGGATTTGCTGGATTGGATACCAGAAGAGCATCATGAGTTATTTAATGAACTTTTAGTTATTATTAGAAATAATTTAGGAGGTAAAGAACCCTATTTAAAATAACTCAAATTACCTTATCCATAACGACGATAATAAATCAACCAATATTGAGCATCTACTGTTAAATTATTGTATTATTATAAGTCCAGCCGAGTTTAGCTTTGGGGTAGTCTTCAATTATAATGCCTGTTGTATGTCGCTTGGCCTTATTAGAGCTTCCATCCGGCCTTACTATTGTGGCTGGCAACGGTGAATATGGTCTGGATGAATTACTGGCGGAAATCCATATTTGATTATCAGCAGAACGCACAAGTAAATGCGCTTCCATAAGGTTATTTATACTTGTTACCTGTTTATTTCCAGCATTGTGAAATGAGTGGAAAATTAAGCCTGCTCCCAAGTCTCTGTAGGCAGTGTATAATTCAGGAAAACAATTGTCATAACAAATCAGAAAGCCGCATTTATGGTTTTTAATATTTACAATAAATGGTGAGTTCCCGGCACTGTAATATTCTGATTCCCCTTTGTATATCCTCTGTTTGTCGTAATACCCAATAATCTTACCCAAATTGGAAATTATACATATGCAATTTCTAGGTAATTTGTCTTTTTCTATTCGAATAGATCCCAAAATAACCCAAATGTTTTTTAAACGCGCAAGTTCACATATGGAATTTGTATAGGATTCAAGGGTATTCCAATCAAATTCTAAAGGATTTCTTTTGGTAGCGCTCAGGTAGCCAGGCAATGCAGTTTCAGGAAAATGAATCACTTCAACAGCGTGATTAGATGCTTTCTCAATTAGTTTTTTGATGTACTGAAAGTTTTTTGCCATATCGTGAGATACAGGGAACTGTGAAGCGGCTATTCGAAGATAATTATTCATATTGTGCAATATCAAACTCAAAACTCATTTATATTACTTTGCTGTGGTCCAGGAAGTGATTATGTGAAATATTCAAATGAAAATTTAAATTTCATTTTTTTCTTTAAAGAATTCTAGTGCTTTTAACACAAATCTTGCATACGCACTGGCTTGTCCACCACCCATTTCAATTGCTACATCAATGGTTTCATATATTTCTTCTTCTGTTGCACCTGCTAATAATGCCTGTTCAAGATGCCACTCCATACATGGTTCACATTTTGTTACAATAGAAATAGACAATGCCATTAATTCTTTTGTCTTTTTAGATAAAGCTCCATTAGCAAATGCTTTTTGCTCCAGTTCTAGGAAAGGTTTATATGTTTTGGCATTTTTTAAAAATTTTGTATGAAGATATTTTCTATCTTTTATGCTTTGTTCAATTTTATTGAAAGTTAAATCAGACATTTTTTTCTCGCAATTTATTATAATGTTGAAGTTTACAGGCCGAGTGTCAACAAGGTTCAGTGCTGCGCCCCATTTATGTTTTAATATTTATTTGGTTTTATTATTTTCCAGGCATCAAGCTTATCAGCTCTGTCAAAGTAGATATTTTTCCCTGTCGCAGATAATGGTATGCCGATTATTAAATTACATGATTTCAAAATTCCTAATTTTAATGCTGCTGCTCCTGCTTTATGCATCATCCGATTATCGGCATTGTGCTCCATTGCTGTTTTCACTGCAGAAGCTGAAGCAATACTAAAATCCATTACTTTAAAAATACAGTAAGGCCCAGGAAGGCTTTTTTCGTTCGAGGAAATTTGAGGATGCTTTAACATTTCTACACAGGTTGAAAATCCGCATCCTCCACAGTTCAATCCTAATACTTTTCTACCTTCAACACCAATCAGCATTAATATTCCTGATTCTCTTATGGTTTTTGCATCGCTTTTCCAGTCTGTTCTACTAGCTTCTCCAAGCTTTTTATTTGGGTTGCTATTGCAAATGTTTTCACCTATTTCACACATCATATCGGCTATTGCATTTTGCTCTTCAATATTCAGAATCTTAATATGTACGTGGTCTATTCCTCCTGATTTAGGTGCTGTTCTTGCAGAAACAGCCATTAATTTTGCAATAATTTCCAAGCCTTCATGCTCTAAATTATTCATATGTTTACCCCTTGTTTCTTTATTTACATTGGTTTATGTTTAATAATTTAAAGATTTTTTTAATCTCAATGCTGTATATATAATACAGAAAATAAATAAGAAGTTAGATTACTTCCATCAGATACAATCGTAATATCAGGACAGATTTGACAGCTTAGATATTTTATATCAGCTTAAACCTTATTCGTAAAACACCTTCATTAAAATCATTTGAAATAATCTTGAATCTACCTATTTCACCAGTTGATTGAACATGAGGACCAATGCACGGACATTTATCATAATCACCTATTTTTACAATTCTGATCTTTTCTCCTGCATCATTAGGTAGTTTTTCTGTATTATATAGTTTCTCTGCCTCGTCTTTTGTTATTAAAGACTCGTTTACAGTTAAATCAGCATCAATAATTTCATTTACTTTTTCTTCAACTTCAGTAATATCTTCCTGAGTGATATTACTGTTAAAATGATAATCACATTTTGATTTTCTCTTTTCTATATGTGCTCTGAAATCACGTCCGCAGTCAAACTTTTGAATCATTGTTTGATTGAGAATATGTTCAGCTGTGTGCATGGGAGGATCATATGTTTTACTCATTTGCTGTTCCTATAAGTTTGGTAACGTTTTTGATCTCTTATATTTTCCATTCGGTGCAGGAAAATATTAAGAACATTTCTGATTATTTAATATATATATTTGAACTTTTTTTTCAATTTTATGTGTTGTCAATTATTTCTTGAGTTGCCAGATGGAAGAAGAACGGGTGGATTATTTACTATGTTTAGTTAGTTTACTCGGTTTTCTTGAACGAATCAGATAGCATAGTGTCATCAACGGATGGTGAAAGATCATTCGGGGACCAGAAAATCTCATAACCTCTGCAATCTGTTTCCTCATTTCTGATGAGTAACAATGGATATGGCATACTTGACATATTGGCTTATCATTTTCATACGGACATTCTATCAGGCGTTTTTCGGCATATTCAAGGAGCCCTGAACAAAGTTTGCATAACTTGCCAGGTTTATGATGATGCCTGCAAAATAAGCTTACCATTGCCTTTAATGTCTTGTATTCTGGCTCAGTTCGCATTGATTCTCCTGTTTAGGGAAGTGGTTGATCATTCTATATCCGACATTTATGGTCATTTGCTATAATACAGCGGATCGTAAAGCTACTATGTGAAATAATTCGTTATATGTTTTTTACTATTTTTATTAATTCATGAAGTTCATTGATTTCGTATGATACATTAAGGTTATTTTTATTCTCCATTTGATGAGGATTAAACCAGCAGGTGTCAATGCCGAAATTGATCCCTCCTGCCATATCGGAAGTTAAACTATCTCCAATAATCATAATTTCACTTTTATTAGGTTTTCCAATTTTACTGTAAATTACATCAAAAAATTCTTTCGCAGGTTTAGCTACACCAATCTCATCTGATATCAGAATGTCGATGAAATATTGACTTATGCCTGAATTTTCAAATCGCGGTTTTTGGACCTCAAGAAAACCGTTTGTAACTATGAACATTTTAAACTCAGGATGCAATGTGCGAATAGTATCTATTGCACCAGGAATCAGCATACAACCTTTAGATAAATTACTTAAATATGTCTTTGAAACAGTATCTGAGTCCAAGTTGATATTGAACTCGGAAAGCAGAAACTCAAATCTTTTAGTTTTCAATTCATTAGAAGTGATAAATCCTTGCTCAAGTCTTGAAAATAATTCATAGTTAATCTTATTATATCTTTTATGTAAAGTTGAAGAATAATTAATTTTAAAATATTTCAATGTTTTTTTTAGAGCAAATAATTCTGCTTTTTCAAAATCAAACAATGTACCGTCAGCATCAAATAATAACCATTTGTATTTCATTTTTATTTACTTTCAAATTCTTATAACATTAACGATCACCTGTCGCGTTGGTGATGTTAAATGGGGTATCAGGTTAAGTTTTTTGAATTTCTTTATAAAAGACTGTAGTTGATTTTGAATTTTCATCTACCGTATCTTCAAGCATAACCCAATTGTTTTTAAAGTAATATTGAGATGCTGTTTCAGTTCTTAAAAAGATTTTTGTATAATCCAAGCCTTTAGTAATCTTTATTAATTCATTAATAAGGATTTTGCCAACAGATTGATTTCTGTGTGCTTTTTTAACATATAAAGAAGCTAACCATGGTGTAAAATCTTTTCTGGTTCTTAAGTCATTCTCAAACAAAGATACTGTTCCAATACATCCTTTGTCATTATCTACAGCAATAATAGTAATCGGAAGCTTATCTATAAATCTATTGGATAATTTATCTGTTATTTCTTCTAAAGAGATTTTTTCTTTATCAGCGAACTCGTTATATATCCAGTTTGAAACAGTTTTTATATATTCAGGTTTCTTAGGTAGATGATAAATTTTAATATTTGAAGTATCCATTATTATTTCTCTCGGCTTAACGCTTGTCATGTGTTGTAATAAAAATAGAGCGAAGCGATTTTTTATCAACTCGGCAGATTAGTTTTGTAAATTATTTAATTATTTTTTTCTTCATTCTTATGAGTTGATGATTACCAACAATTTTAGATTGTTCAATATATATAAAACCAAAATTTTCGTAGAAATCTTTTAAATATTCATGAGGATGAATATCAACGGTATTAATATTTAATTTTTCAGCTTGTAAAAGTAATTCATTTACCATTTTTGATGCAATGCCATAACCTCTGAATTCTTTTTTGACTGCAACTCTTGCAAGCAGAGCTTTTCTATGTCCAGTCAAAGCAAGTCTTGCTGTACCAACAACCTGATTATTAGCATATGCGACTGCAAGATATGAATTGTCATCCAAACCATCTGAGTCAAGTTTTAGTGGAATTTTCTGCTCTTTGAAAAAAACTTCTTTTCTTATTTTACGCGATTCTAAAATCAACTCTGGGGTTTGCCCTATCTTTATCTGTATATTCATTTCCAATTATTTTATTTTAACTTTTTCTTCATTGGTTGAATTTTAAGTCCTCGAAAAACTTGAATGCCTGTCGTGTTTTTGTACCCAAGCGATTCATAAAATGGTATGGCGTAAAGACTGCCGCGCAAAACGATTTCTGTGAAGCCTTCTGTTTGGCAGACTTCTTCAAATCTGCAGACAAGACGTTTTGCAATACCCTGTCGATGGTGGTCTCCGTCGACAAATAGGTTCGTGATTCGATTTTCTTTTGCTCTAAGTATTCCAACAATTTTTTGAGTGGCAACCGCAATCAAACGAAAAGGAGTTTGGCTGAAGAGGGCATCGAGCTCATCATCGCTTTTTCCGCTAGGATTGTAGTAGTCAATGTATCCTTGAACAGCGGATTCGGTTCCTTCGACTCTGCAGAATTGAGAGTAGGTTCTACTGATCAATGCCGCTACTGCTCTAGCATCGCTCTTCATGTATTTTCTAATCATGATCATATTGTAACTCCAATGTTTTTGATCTCTTATAGTTTACAGAGGAGCAGAAAATATTAAGAGAATTTACTGGTCACAAGTTTCTTATTATTTCTGATTTAAAATATTTCTCCTGGAAATTAGTCTGACTTCTTATGTAATCATCTGATATATTAATCTCATCTTCTGGAACTACTATTAATTTATCATCATCATCATCTAATCTATGAATAATAGCAATACATTTTCCATAAAATTCTTTTAGAGGAATATCTATACCAAGAACATAAGCATCTAATTCTTCTCCATCCCCAGAAACAGTATCTGGAATATATCCATAATTTACGGGATATTCATATTTATATTTTGGGTGCAAACTTCCTTTTGGTCTATCGAGTATTACTTTTAATTTTTGTCCCAAATATTTATTATTATTATTCATTTTTTGCTTGGTATGTTTTAAAATCCAATGGGTTATTAAATTTAATACTATATTTCAAATAAACTGCTTTATACTTACATAATCTTCAAGTCTTCTTTTAGCTATCTGATACATATGGTTAATTTCTTGGATTTCTACTAAAGAGAACACTTTCTTTTTTGCATTGTGATTTATATGTGTATTTACTGCCTAAAATGATTTTATCTCATCTTCAGTTAAATAACGCCATTTCCCAACTTCAATGTCCAAACATATTTTTCCAATTTTTTCACGATGTAATGAAACTACTTTATTCCCGACGGCAGCAAACATCCGCTTAACCTGATGATGCCTACCTTCAGTTATTGTTAAAAGTACCTCTTCAGGTTTGATCACAGTTAATTCAGCTGGTAAAGTCAATTTATTTTCACCTTGTAATTGGATTCCATTTTTAAATTTTAAAGCTGTATCATCAGCAATAATATCACGTAAACCGACACGGTAGACTTTTTTACACTCCCTGTCAGGCTGAATAATATTGAAGGACCACCGTCCGTCATCAGTTATTAATAGCAATCCAGTTGTATCTATATCTAAACGGCCGGCGATATGTAGCTCTGATGCCTTGTCAATGTTTATATAATTGAATATAGATGGATAAGATTCGTCGATATTTGAACAAACGGTGCCAAATGGTTTATGCATTAGTATGTAACGGTAGCTGCTGGCTTGCAGTCTTTGTTTATTAAGAGTTATCGTATTATTTTCATGAACCTGTGTTGCTTCATTTGTAATAACTTTATCATTAACTGCTACTTTTCCTGCATGGATAACTCGGACAGCTTCATTTCTTATTAACTCTGTACTTTTACATATAAATTTATCAAGGCGCATATTTAACGATATTCAATTAGTTTTGAACACATTTATTTTTAAGGTTTTTTAAAATAGCTTCTATTACGACCTTTGCCTCATCTATGTCATGAAGATTACATGGGTCAAGAAAGAAAAACCCTAATTCTGCTTCATGAGCTCTTATAACAATAGAAGGATCATATTCTTTAAGTTTTTTTTCCATTTGAACTACACTGATTCCACACTCATCAGGATTTAGGTAAACCTGCAAACGGTCAAGAGGATTATTAGTAGGATCAGGACATATAATGGTTTTAACTCCTGGTAAATTTTTAAGTTGTTCTTCCCAGAAATGAAGATAGGTTTCTTCAATTTTTCGAACAGCTTTATGATCTCTTTTCTGCCATGCTTTAAGAGTCATCATAAGACCGTAAATACTTTCTTTGCCGATTTTCATAGATCGTCCGATTCCATTGTTTTGTACTTTAATAGCTTTTATCAGTTCGTGCGATCCAGCGATAAAACCTGATGTTGGCCCTCCTAAAAACTTATGTCCACTATAAATAACAAGATCTGCACCTGCTTTAAGAAAACCTTTCAGATCATATTCTGATGCAGCATCCACAACTACTGGAATGCCTTTCTTATGACAAATTTTAGAGAACTCCTCAAGCGATAGTTGGCCATATGAAACAGTGTGATGAGATACAACATATAAACCTAAAGCACTTTTTTCTGTAATAGCTCCATCTAAAGAGTAAGGGAGGCATTGTGTTGATGTTCCTACTACTTTGGGGACGGCACCAGTGATCTTTACAAGTTGAAGGATAGGAGAACCGTAATTGACTACATGGCCTGCCTGTATTAACACTTCTTTTCTCTGCAGGGGGTCTGTATTAGGCAGTTCTTCCGTAAGATAGGCATCTCCTTTTGTAAGTATACCGGCGATTGAGATAGCAATTCCTGCAGCTGCACAGCCAGTAACAAAGCCATCTTCACTACCACAAAGTTCAGCTATAATTTTTCCTGCTTCGCAATGTAATTGATCCATATTGATAAAATCAGGAGCAATAGAAGTCATTGCTTCCATCGCTTCAGGAACGATTATTGAAGATCCTAAATCTGTCATTGTTCCGGCTACATTAATTATATGCTTAAAATTATGATTCTTATTAAAGCTTTTGACTCTTTCTTGTGTCATATTTATAAACCTCTCTGTAAAAAACCTTTTGGGACCCCAATATTCTGTATTTGGTTTTAAAATGTTATTTTACATATAGAATTACTTATAAGAATAGATTCATTTTAAATATTTACCAAGTTTTGTTTTCACAGACAACATTTCTTTCATTTATATCTATAAAGTTAATCATTTCTGGAAATACTCAAGTAATGCATTTAGCAATTTATCTTTTGTCATCACTTATGATTTTTATTTAAAACATTTTTGATATCTTAATATATTAATTTCTTTATAACTTTAAAGTACTTGGTTTCCATTTCTAGCTTCCAAAAGACGATACCAATCTTCTCTGCTGTAATTAATATCTAATGCTTTTTTCGCTGCGTGTATTCGTTGTTGTTAAGCTATATTTATAGAATGAAATTTTGTATTAGGTTTGACAGTTTTATCCGTCTCAATTTTTTGTAAAATAATTAAGCCTTGCCTTTTTGAGCTTTTTTCTCTTTCTTTTCGTTACGCTTTTCTTTTAATGTTTTTCCGGGTTTTTTCTTGTCGGATTTTTGAGCATCTTTTCCTTTAGCCATGATTCCCTCTTGTGTTTTTGTTTGTTACATATACTTATTCTAAATCTACTTACACTTTATCCTTAGTGCAAGTAATAATTAGGCATACTTGCAATACTAGAATTATATTTTCGTAATATATCAATAATTAATATATCCATACTTTTGATAATACGATCACGTTGACATAATAGTAAAATAATTAGTGCCTAATTACATTGAGTTGTACTTTTTTTGTTCTGATCCTTTGCGGTGAAGCAAATAGTTTATATATTATCTTTTATAAAATCTTATTTTGGGAGCAGTCAATTCCTCTGTGTATATTTTTCCAATCTTTGAGTCGGCCACATGACTTCTGTTTATATAGTTTGTGGTATCAATATACGCAGTGATAAAAGAGGGAAATAAGAATAAATATAACAAATCAATGCAACTTAATAGTTAATATTCTTAGCTCTATAACCATAAGTGAATTTTACATTAATAACAGAGAAATTGATTTAGAAAAAGAATTTTTTAAATGTAGAAGTGTCAAGTAAAAACTTTTGAAAAACCGATGAATATTTAAAAATTAGTACTAATTTTTCTTTTCAATACCTTTAGCCCAAGGGGTGAAAAAACTATTTAAAAAGAAGTTACTTTTTCGCGCTGTGCAGAATTAGATTGTAGTTACTAATCAGCGAAATAAGTTTATTTATGTTTTGGCGGACGTTTTTTCTTATCGTAGAAACCTTTGCGTTTTGGGTTGCGTGAAGGTGGTGCAAATGGTTTCGCATTGCCGGCTGTAACTACATTGAGTTTACGACCTGCGAATAAAGTAGGGTTCTTTGAAAAATGATTGATTATGTCATTATATTCCGTATAAGGAACCTCAAAATAGCTTTGTTTTTCAACGATGTTGATGCGACCCAGCTCAATGTGCCTCCCAGGTACAGAATTAAGTAATTCTTTTAATCTCAGAGGAGTCAACTCATTGAATTTTCCAATATTTATAACGAGTTCAATCATGCCGAGTGTCATTTTACGTGGTACGTGAGCAGCACGTGCATCCTTGCCTGATTTATGCTCAGATGGAGTCAATTTTGTTCGTGACTTTTCCGGTTCTGTACTAAGGTCCGGCATATCTTTGTAGTATTGCAGCGCTTTGTGCTGTTCCATTAATGCAATACGCTGTATGATCTCTTTTTTTGAAAGATCATTGAGAACAGAGCACATAAGTTCAATATTGTTTTCAAGCAGTTCCTGATCGACCTTGTAGTCGCGAATGCGTTCCGCCAGATTTAGCAGGCGTATACGTGTGATCTCGCTGCCTATAGGAAGAGTTTTCTGTTCAAATTTCCCCCCTAGTGATTTTTCTATACGCTCAAGTTTGAACTGTTCGCGCATGTGAATTAATACAATAGAGATACCTGTTTTTCCGGCTCGGCCTGTGCGGCCGCTACGATGTGCGTATGTATTGTAATCATCAGGTATTGCATAGTGGATGACATGTGTTATCTCGTTGACATCGATTCCTCTGGCTGCGACATCAGTGGCTATGAGCAGTTGGAGCCGGTGAGCCCGAAATTTTTTCATTACCGTGTCGCGCTCTTCCTGAAGCATATCGCCGTGCAATGCCTCGGCAGTGTAGCCATCATTACTTAGACGATCGGCGACCAGCTGGGTTTCCATTCTCGTGCGACAGAAAATGATGCCATAAATGTTGACATTGATATCGACAAGACGGCGTAATATCTGATAGCGGTCTTTTGCGTGTATTATCATAACTTCATGACGTACCAGATCGGTTGTAGCATTACGTGAACCGATGGTGATTTCGTGAGGAGTCTTCATGTAGTTGCTGGCTATGAGAGCAACTTCTCGCGGCATTGTAGCTGAGAATAAAAGGGTTTGTGCATTTGCAGGCACATTGGAAAGAATACCTTTTAAATCTTCTTCAAATCCCATATTAAGCATTTCATCAGCTTCGTCTAGAACCACGTGTTTGACTGCAGAGAAATTAGCTTTTCTGCGTTGTAGTATATCATGCATGCGACCCGGCGTAGCTACTACAATTTGTACTCCGTGTGCTAATATCGGAAGTTGTGTCTGAATGTCGGTTCCACCATATACAGGGAGAATTTTTATGGCAGGAATCCTATTGGAAAAACATTTTAAATCTTGTGCAATCTGCATGCAGAGTTCACGTGTCGGACATAATATGAGTGCTTGTGTTTTTGGATTGTTACTGTCTATCTTTTCGAGTATCGGAATCCCATAAGCACCTGTTTTTCCTGTACCTGTCTGTGCCAGGGCTACAAGGTCAGTTGTATTTTTAAGCAGAAAAGGAATTACTTCCTCCTGGACGGGGGTAGGTGTTTCAAATCCTAGTTCCTTAATGCTTGTTAGTAGCTCCGGACATAGATCTATTGTGCTGAATTTCATTGTTATATACCTAAGTTTTATGAAAATAATTTGTTTTTATATAGTTAATGTAACAAATCACACTTTTAAATATCAGTTATCAGCCGGAATTACTCTGACTCCCTGCGGGTGGCAAATAGTTTTGTCAGTAGAATATAAAATTCTAAATAATCTGTTACAGTCTTACATATAGTGAAATAATAATAACCTATACGCTTTTCTAAACTTAAGTAACTGTTTTGTTGTATATCTTTATATTTCTTTTATATTTAACGTTAAAATTCAATAATGCACTAGTATAGATATCTTTAATTACTATTTCCGGAAACTGGCGAAGAAGTATTTAGGCTTTTTGACTATCTAGTGCATATAGTGCATAGGTTTCGCTAGTCGAAAGCTTTTCTCTATTTCCTGCAAAACAGTAATAACGTGGTTTCATTTCAAAAGAAACCTCATTGAGCATTTTTAGATTATTGACACCGGCTTTATACAATAATCCCACGGAAACAACGTACCTATCCTGTTTGCTCTTCCATACTCCGTCTTCAAACCTATAATGAAGTCTAGTGCCGCACTCACTGCAAAAGTGCCATGCTGCCCATGATGCTGGAAGATATTTTGTAATATGCTCTTTCCCGTTAAGGACTTTAACATCATTACATTTTGCTCCAAATCCAGGGCCGCTATGTATGAACTGACAGGTGCCGCAATGGCATGCAGTAAACCGAGGATCGAGTCCCGTAATTTCAAGTACTACTTTCTTACAATGGCATTTTACAGTAACTTTCTCTATTTTTTCGCTGCACATACCTTACTCCTTTATGTATAGTATATATGTTTTATCATTTACCAGAATTAGAATGACAGATAATTTGGTTTTCGTCTTACAATTAAGATTATTTATTATGTGTAAATCATCGTCTCTTTTGAATTTCTTACAATATTTTTTTGAAAACACATATAATGTTTAAACATATTGTTTATATCTCACTTGCTGAAAACTTTCTTGTTTCGTGAAAGCTGTAGTAATTTGGTTTCATATCGTAAAAATTTTCAGTTTCCATTATCAGGTCTTCTTCGCAAACTTTATGTAGTAATCCAATGGAAATATTATATCTGTCATTCTCACCTTTCAGTACTTTGTCTCCTAAGCTATAGTAGAGCCTAGAACCGCATTCAGCACAAAAATGCCATACTGACAATGCTTTTGGAATATTACAGCTTTTATCTTCTTCCCCATGTGATATAGAAAACTTATTAATATATTCTTTTCCATCAATAATTTTAACATCATTGCAGTTTGCCCCATACCATGGACCATTATGTATTAACTGACAGGTACCACAATGACAGACAGTAAACTTTGGATCGAGATTAAAAATTTTAAGTACTACTTTTTTGCAGTGGCATGATGCAATAACTTCCGATATTCTTTCGTTACACATAATTTACTCCTATATTTCTGAATATTTTCAATATTATTTATAAAGCTGAGATCAAGTGTGGCGCGACTGTGAAGTTGACTGACGCGATTTATTAAAATTTCTTTCTTTTTATTTTTTTGCTCAGATTCTATGCATTCTGCGTGACAAACGGAAAATTATTTTTATAATTATTGTGCTTATTGTACTTATTCTTCTTGCTTAATCTCCCGTTAAAGTAATACATTATTTAATACATTGTGCCATTATTAGAGAAAGTTTAATATAGCTATCATCTGAAACTATTTTTGATTCTATACTAGCATTATTAAAATCTTCTGTAGTTAATACATTTTCTTTTATTAGTTCATCTCGAATTGAAGAGAACAAGCGATAATAACATTTTAGAGTATTTAAAATATTTTCTTGGGATTCACCAGTATAGACTTTTACAATAGGATTTATTTTGATTTTACAAAAATTCATCTTTCTTAGTAGCGGATACAAGTTCTTAGCAATTTCTATTGAAAAATTACCTTTAGAAGCGGTATAGTTTCCAAAAGCTAAATAGCATTTTGTAAAAATATCTTTATCAGGGACAAAATAGTGATCTCTAAAGTCTGGCTCAAATACAAAAATACTTCCTCCTTTTTTTGTAATTCGAAACATCTCTTTAATAATTTGCATTGGATCTGGTTGATGAATTAAAAGAAAACTACAAAAAACAACATCAAAATAATTGTCGGGAAATTCAGTTTTTTCTCCAACACTGCGAATAAATAGGGTGTTATTTAAACCTAATTTATCAGCATATGATTTTGCCGAATCCAATTGTTCTTGTTCTGTGTCAATGCCGACAAATTTACCATGAGCAAGATGTTTGGCAATCCATAGATTTGCGCCGGCACCACAGCCAATTTCACAAATAGTGTCAGTGCTAGAAAATTTAATTGGCAGTTTTCCATAAACTTTTCTTTGTAAGTGCAATCGTTCCTGTTCTTCTTTTTTTGTTCCTAGTACATATTTTCTCAAAATCAATGCTCCATAGGTTTACTGAAAATTATAATTATATTCTAACATGTAATTCACGGATCGTCGACTGTGTCGGATAATCTTTTGTTTCGTCATAACTTTAAAGGCAGTTTAAACTAAAACAGCGGCAATCTAAAGAATGATTAAGTAAGAAATTTCTATTTTAATTAAATAAGCTGAATTTGGCCGTAAATTTCTTTAAAATTTCAGTATCTCCAAAAAGGCATATTCCATAATACTCTAATTCTTCTTCTTTTAATTTCTTCGTGGCCTCAATCTGTTCTAATGAAGTGCCAATGGTCATTGTTTGTGTAAAATCTGTAAAGGGAATATTCTGTTCAATTGCGGCTTTGCGAACATTTCTAATTTTATTTGAATTATCTGCACGAAGTACAATAAAAGGATAATGGGAAATATTGGGATGTTTGCCTCCGTCAGAATCTTCATATTGTAAAAAACAATAATCTTCTGGCTTCTCTCCTCCTGCGAGACCTGCTGTCATATGCCCCAGAGCATTCATGAGTTGTCCAATTTTAATTTTTTTATTAAGAATTGCAATAAATCTTTTTTTATTTTCATCAGGTAAATTAATTCTTTGCATTATTACTTTCATGTATTAAATATAGTTCAATTGATAATATGGTATATTGAATTTAATTCCAATATTTTAGGGTAAAGTTGTAAATTCCAGACGCTATTAAAATTCGGTGTATTGAGTTGTCTTACGTATCACTTTTTAACATCTCTATATGAGGTATTCCATCTTCATAATACTGATCGGAAACAGTTTTAAATCCGAAGCTTGAATAAAATTTCTCAAGATACTTTTGTGCAGAAATCCGAATATGCATATCCGGATACTCAAGTTTTATATGCGCAATGGCTTCAATAATAAGTGATTTACCTAGTCCGGTACCGCGAAATAAATGAGAAGTAAGGACTCGGCCTATTGATGGCTCTGGGTACTTCTTTCCGGGGAAAACAACGCGCACATATGCAGCTAATTCATTTCCATTTGTATTTTCATGCCATCCCATCAAGTGCCATGCTGCCGAATCAAGATCATCTGCATCTTGATACGCGCATTTCTGTTCAACTATAAAAACGGCCTGCCGGATTTTTAAAATCTCATAGATTTCATCTTGCGAAAGTTCATTATATGATGACCATTGCCATTTTATCATGATTTATTTATCTCCTTATGTAGTAAAATATTGTATTCAGTGGCGGTGTTTTGCAATGTATACTGAAATGTTTAGTTAGATATCCTTTTCAAATATGACTCTATCATCTCCTACTCCAGAGTAATTATTTACAACAGGAATTCCTTCTCTATTTTTGTTTCCAATTAATTTCATTCCTATTTTTTTGTGAAATCTAATTGAATTAATATTTGATGGGGAAGTTACTGCTTTAATTTTTTTATATCCTTGTGATTTTGAGAAACTAATAAAATGTTCATAAAGTAATTTTCCATAGTTATGGTTTTGAAATTTTTCTTTTACAGCAATCATATGCACATAGGCAGAACGCGATGTTTGAGGTAGCAGTCCAAGTAAATATCCGGCAATTTCATTACTTTCTTTTATTATGTATGCAGTCTTGCCGAATTCATAAAAAAATAATGGTTGATGCATTTGTTCAAATAATTTATAACGTTCCCCCCAGTAATCTTTAAGATTGTTTCTTATCTTAAAAAAATCTTCTTTTTCCATTTCTTTAATTATCATAATTCTTATTACCTAACGTTTTTGATCTCTTATATTTTTGCGGGGAAGTAAGAAAATAATAAGCAGGTTTCCTGGCAAAACTTTATCTTATGTTTTATCTAATCTAAATGTTACATAATTTTTTAAATCAGGGCAGCAGGCAAACATTACATTACCCTTGCTATTGTACTTTCTGCATACGTGTAGAGCGAGTCGTATATAGAACATGACATGTGTTCATATTTGTTAAATAAAACAGGTATACAAGTGCATGCGATGATGATAGCAGTTACAGACGATTCGGATACCAAAGAGTCACAAATACTCTCCAATAGTGTACGATCTTCAGAAGTGGCATTTCCCTGATCTATTTTGGCAATAATAGAATCGATTTGTTCCTGCTGTTTTGTATTTGGTAAGATAACATTTATATCAAACTCATTAAAAACTCTACGATAAATTCCGTTGTTTATGGTAGTGCTGGTAGCCAGAATTCCAACACGACTATGTTTATCTTTATGAATCTTTTTGGCTGCTTCCTCAACTATGTTAAGAATAGGAGTGCTGGTGAATGCACTTATATCTTCAATGAAAACAAATGTTGTATTACACGGAATACACAAAAAGTCGACTCCAGTTTTCTCCAGGCGGCTAATAGCTAGTGCAATCGTTTCAAGCATTCTCTTTAAAGTATTTGAATCATTTCCGCACTCTACAATATCTGATGCTGGAAAATCGTAAATAATAATATGAGGGTAATCTTCTGTCCTATTGAATAGTATCTGGCATTGTTCAACCAAGTATTTGTGAAATAATGCTGAAGATGAGTGTCCTAAACCGCCAAGTATGCCAATTGTTTTTTGCATAATACTGAGGCTCCTTAATGATATTTACATTTGAATTCAGCAGGCGACCATCAATAAGTTCGCTGGAATGCTTTGTTAGATATTTTTATAAGATCATACTATATAGGCTCTACATGCAATTGAAAATAATTCTTGTGTGTATCTATATTCTTTTTTCTTAAAATCAAACTGTTTGTCGAATTCTTCTGCTTCTTCTGCTGCTATATCATATGCATTGCTTGGGTGATATCTCCAGTTGCGTCCTTTAAATATGTCCTGTTCTAATTCTAATGCTAAAAGACCATAAGGATACATACCTTTTGAATCGCTTATATTTAAATCTTTGGAGCTTTTAAAGCCGTGCTTGCAATAGTTATAAGGAGCCCCGTAAATTATTATAGCTTTATATTTATACTGCGATGCAATCCTCATAGTGTGCTGTATTAATGCAGAACCTATTCCATGTCTTTGATATTTTGGCAATACACTTACCGGCCCGAAGGAAATAGTTTCAATCCTGTTGGCAGATTCATCTAAGACATATGATTTGGCATACATTATATTACCTATAATCTTATCCTTATGAATAGCTACAAAATCAAGTTTAGGTAAAAAATCACAGTGTTTTCTCATTTTATGGACTAGGTAATGTTCGTCACATCCCTGAACATATAAATTCCAAAATGCCTCACGTGTTAATTCCTCAACTTTTTTATAATCATCTTCATTTTCATTTCTAATAGATATATTCATTTTCTTTAATTTCCATTGTTTTTCTCTTATATTGCTTCTATCTGAACATGACCATCACCGAGGGGAAGGGGGGAAGCGTAGCGTAATTCCGTCGGTGCGCATGGTATGGTTGACCTCTATAGGTCTTAGGGCTAGATCTTTTTTAATTTTTCTGCAGCAGCATCAATCGCGGCAACTGTCGCTTTGTCATCCTCCCATCTGGTGAACATCTCCTTAGTGACAGTCACTTCCTTTGCGGCGTCTCCGAGCATCATATACAGCCCTCCGATTTTGCAATCCCGGTGACGACCGCATTTGAAGCAAGGCGGAATCGAGGATTGGTATTTGATCGAGTCGAGCAAGTTTATCTCAAACATGGCCAAAAGCCTGTGGAACTCCGCTACAGCAAAATCTATTTCTTTCCCACCTACGACCACTGTCACAAACGGCTTGGACGCGATTTTAATATCCACGTGGCGATAACCGTAAAAGCGTTCGATCAATGCTGATGCTGTCGAAGCTATGGTTCCCATGTAAACGGGAGTGCCGATCACCACGGCGTCAGCCTGCTTGATTTTCTCATAGTATGGTAGCATATCATCCTCCAACTTACAGGCTTGCGGTTTTGCACATAACTGCACACAGCCTTTGCAACCGGAGTAAGTCAAATCGGTGAGCTTTATGAATTCGACTTCGTGACCGCTCTTTTCGAGAATTGCTTTCACCATGCGGTCCACGTTACCATAGCGTCCTACGCTGCCTGCACTGAATCCTAATACCTTCATTTGGTCTCCTTATCTTTTTGGGAAAGTTACCTCTGCTCGTTATGGTTTCTTGAAATTTTATCCAAAGCGTTCACTATTAGTTATAATTATCTATTTTTCAAACCTATTAAACCATTTTATTGTTCCATTAAATAGAGTTTGTTCAACTCCTTCTTCCTGAAAACTGTGATTTGCTCCATCTATAGCTAAAATATCTTTCTCACCTAAAATATTTTCATAATATCGTTTACTGCTTTTTTTTAGTGCACCATTAGGGCCGTTAGCATAAGCAATTTGTATTGGACATTTTATTGAGTTAATCAAATCTAATTCATTTGGGAATTGGTATAAGTCATCGACAAATTTTCTTTCAACTAATATATCATACCCAGTATTAAATATATATTTCTGAATTTTTTGATCATATTTAAAATATGTAGGAGGCTGAGATATAAATGAAGAAAGTTCCCACAAGCTGATTGCAGTTAATCCATCCAGCTCTGAACGCAATATAGTTAAACATCCATAACTATGTCCTATTATAAAAATTGATCTAAAGGTATTGTTGAAATATTTAATTACTCTGTCAAGGTCTTTCGAATGTTGCGAGAGTGAACATTGACTAAAATGTCGTGCATCTGATTTATAACTATAAAGATCGAACCTGAAAGTAGTAAAACCTTGATTATATAAAAAATGACTTGCGCTGTAAATAAGATGGGTATTTTTATTATCAAATAGTCCATGAACAAAGATGACTAATTTATCTGGCTGGGGATTTATAAAATTAAGAGTTCCATAGATAAATTTCTTATTTGCGATAGGTATTTTAACTATTTCTTCCATTTTTATTCTTCTTGATAACGTTTGAACTCACATGCAGCTATTATATGCAGCATTGATTTGTTCTATTATTGATTTAAATTCTTTACTGGTCATACTTTGCAAAAATTCTACAGTATTTTAATCTGTTTATTGATATAAAACGGATTATCTTTCAATTTATGAATTTGGAAACTACTTGATTGAATTTTATAGGATTTTCTATGAACATAAAGTGGCTGCCACCTTCATTTTTTTCAAAAATTTTAAGTTTGGAATTTACAATTTGTTCGTGTATCCAAATCTGAGATTGCCAGGGAATAAAGCTTCCTTTACCTCCAATTATCAGTGTTGGAATATTTATCCGTGGAATTATATCTCTACAATCATTGGCATATAAGCTTTTTAAAAGTATAGCAGCATATATTCGCGGTAATTTAAAGTTCTGTTCAATAACCCAATCAATAGTTTTTTGTGGTGCGGCTTCGCTAAACATATCAGTAACAAGTTTTGTAGAGAAATCATTACCATTTTGACCTGCAATAGCCTCTGATCGTTTGATAGCTTCACAGCAGTCTATAATACAACCATATTTTTTTTGCTCTTGATTAGTTAAACCATTTTCTTTCAGTGAATGTGCATATTCATCGATAAGAATCAACCTGTCAAGTCTATGACTGCCAAACAAGCTCCAATATGTCCATATAACATTACACCCCATTGAATGCCCCATCAAAATGATGTCATTTAAATCAAGAGCTTCCAGAACATCATATAAATCTTTTGAAAGACGGGAAATTTTATAACCATATTGTACCTTCTCTGATTCTCCATGACCACGCATATCGATAGCTATACAGCGATAATTTTTACTAAACTCTTCAATTTGATACTTAAATTCTTCTGCGGTTTGTGACCAACCTGGAATCATAACTAGAGGTTTTCCGTGTCCAATATCAATATAACTTAGTTTTATTTGATCATTTGTGATAATATGTTTGCGAAATGATTTAAATAGAGACATATTTTCAGCCTTCCAATGTAGATTTTGCGTTATAATTCTGATTTATTACAAAAGTATACGATTATCTTTTGGTGTTTCCCTTACATAATTTTCAATACATTCAAAGAATCTATAGATGGCTAACGTTTAAAATTACTGGTATATCTGGTTAAGTTTCCAATTTTTTTCTGTAATGGATTGCTCTATCAACTTCTTCAAATCCTAATGATAAATGTGCTTTTTGACTTGTGTCGTTTTCTAAGTTTGTATCAGAGCCTATTGTAAAACATCCATGATCTCTAGACCAATTTTCAACTGCTTCAACTAATTTTTTGCCAACTCCTTTGTTTCTAGAAGTCTTCTCAATATACCAACCTTCGATATATCCAATATTTTTTATAATACATCCCTCATCAATGTCTTCTCTTATTGATGATTCTATAAAACCAACATGATTATCATTATCAAACGCAATATAACAAATAAATTTATTTTGCTGTGAAAGCATTGATTTTATTTCCACTAGATGTAATTCATCTGAAGTTTCAGGCCATAGTTTTTTTCTCATATCCAGCCAGCTATTTAGATTCGATTGAGTTGCTATTAAGATTTTCATATTTATCCACTTAACTTGAATGTCATATAACAGAGATGATCACTAGCAAATCTATGAGTATATGCACTGTTTAGTTAAATTCTTTATTTCTATTTATTTAATAGTATAAATACGCGATTCATCAATAAATTTACATTTTGAATATTTATAGGTTCATTAGCATCCTGACATGAAATAGATACTGTAAACCATTTATCATTTTTATTTTCAATAAGATAAGTCATAGTGAATGTATTTAAAGTATTAGTTCCAAAAGAACCTCCTTTAAGCCCAACATACTTGAATCCACCAAATTTAGGACCAAAGGAAGCTAATATCTGCAAAACAGTTGAATTTGTATTAAAGTGTGTTGATTTACCAAACCAGATCATCGCATTACATAAATCGCTTGTGGATGCTCTATATGCGAGGCCTTCAGATGCCAAATCAAAGTTTGCATAATCATGCCAGTTTGGTGTTTTTTGTTTGGTTAATTCTTCTAAAATTTCAAGTTTTTTACTTACTGTTTTAGCTTTAAGATATTCTCTGCCTATGCTTGGTTTATGTATCATTAAATTATATTGTTTGATAGTGCAGAATGGAACCATTAATTCACTATTGTTATCACCCATGTTTTTTAAAATAGCTTCAATATTCTTTCTTCCTACAATATGAATTAAAGTATCTGCTGCTGTATTGTCACTTTTTTGAATCATTAAAGTTGCAAGAGTTTGTAATGTGACAGGTGCATGATTAGGCCAGTACTCTATTGTACCGCCTTCTTGAGGGAGCTCAGGTGTTAATGTATTATATTTATGGTTAATATGAATAATATCATTCCATTTTAACTGTTTATTATGGATTGCATGATACAATGCTCCCAATACATATAATTTGAATGAACTTGCAATGGGAAATATTTTATTACTGTTATAATTAACAACATTTTTGTTATTTTCTGAAATATACTTTATTGTCAATGAATTCTTACCTGGCCACTTCTTTAAATCATTAACTATCTTTAAAAAGCTGTCGTTTAGGTTTGTTTTGTAGCCTACTTCAGTATTTTGTATTTTATAATTATTCAGCAAAACTATGGTGATTGGCAGATAGGTTTGGTTTGAGAAAAAAAAATTGAATTTTCCAGTACGATTAGAATAAATTTTTACCGGTTCAACTTTTGTTACTTGACCATTTTCCTTATATGTATTTATTAACCAGTTTTTGGAATTAGTATTCCTTTTAATAAAATTCTTTGAAAAAAGATTATCAATTTGAGTGGGATTGTTAGAAAACTCTTTAGCAAATTGCAGAGCTACCTGATTTACTTTTGGTAAATTCTGTGAAGCATAGACTGCTTGAGTAAACACGAGAATTCCAAGAAGGGTAATTATTACTTTTATCATTTTCAAATTTCCCTTTTCATTTAACAATTAAATTTAGCGGCCGGCTTTAGCAGGTTCTGTACAATAATGATTGGTTATAAGTTTTTTTATTCATTTTCTAATTGTAGGTAATCTTCTCTTGGGGGTGTAAATATCTCTAATATGATACTGTTTTCTAAAATTTCAGCCTGGTGCTCTGAGTTTCCTGGTATAGCCCAAGCATCTCCTGGTAAGATATCATATACTTTATTATCAATAATGAATTTTATATGACCTTGTAACAAATAGCCAGTTTGCTCATGCGGATGTCTATGCATTTCTATGATAGCACTTTTTTTTAATAATGCTTTTATCATGTGAGTATTGTGCTCATGAACTAAAGTTTTAAATTTAAATCCATCTTTTACCGTTTTAAAATTATTTTCTGTATTTTTGTATATCATATTTTCTCCTTATAATATGAAAAATCACCTGCCTACTATAACTAAGTTAGCTGAAATGATTGGTTAGAGAGATAAAAAATTATATATTTTTAGTTTTTTCTGCAAGCTAAATAGTATAATTATTATACTTTTATTGTTTAGATATTGTAATAAAGGATAGCCATAATTATAAATGGATATACTTATATAAATAATCTAAAGGTTTTAATATCAACCTTCAGATATATCCGAACCAAGCATTTTATCATATATATCTGTTCTACGATCACGCAATGGTTGATTGAATTGAGTCCAGTTTCGTTTTGCTCTTGATTCGGCTATATCAATATCGGCATAAATAATTTCTTCTTGATCAGAACTAGCTGGCTTATTAATTGGCCAACCGGTATAACTAACAACGAGGCTTTGCCCAATAAATGATTGTTTTCGTTCCGTTCCAATACGATCACAAGCTGCTATATATACAGAGTTTACATGAGCGGCAGCCATAGTAAGAATGTTTGCCATAGATTCTCGATTTTCTTTTTGTCCAGGTACCGGGACCCAGTTAGTTGAAATGCAAATGATGTCAGCTCCTTGTAATGCGCACAGTCTATAACTCTCAGGAAACCAGCCATCGTAACATATAAGCATTCCTATACGACCAATTTTTGTTTTAAATACTGGAAAACCCAAGTTTCCCGATTCAAAAAAGAGATTTTCTTTATTCCACAAATGTACTTTTCTAAATGTTCCAATGTAGCCTTCAGGTCCAATTAATACTGATGAATTATAGAGGACATTTGCTTCGCATTCACAGATGCCCGCAACTATATAAACTTTGTATTTGTCTGCTATTTTAATCCATTGTTGACAGGTTTCTCCAGAAGGTATTGATTCTGATAATTCAAATGCTTCTTCTCGGGATTCAAATACATAACCTGAATTACACAATTCTGGCAAAACTACAAGGTTTGCTCCATTCTTAGAAGCTTGTTCGATTAATTGAAGAGTATGATCAATATTTCTTTCCTTTAAGCCAACAATCGGTTCCATTTGTAAACAGGCAATTTTTATTGTCATATTCTCTCACCATTTGTTCTCGTTGTAAGAAACTTTATTATTATACATAATTTATATCTTTAATTCTATTTAACATTTATGATCTCTTATATTTTCGCCCAGGAACAAGAAAATATTAAGAGTATTTATTGGTCATGAAATTTTCTTTATATATCTCAATGCCTTTGCATTGTTGTATTTTTCCATTAAATTTGCTGAACCTTCCAATATGAATCCTTTTGATTCATAAAATTTTCTTGCTCTATAATTATCTTCAAATACCCATAATACAATTTTGTCATAATTCTTTTTTGTTAAGTAATCTAGACCCCAGTTTAAAAGTTCTGTCCCAATTTTTTTCCTCCAAAACTTAGGATCAAGGTGGATCCCCCAAATTTCGCCTGCATTAGTGAGGTCAGGATCTCTGGCTCTGTCTACAGTAATAAAACCAGCTGGGGCATTATCTTGAATTGCAAGATAAATATTTTTATCTTTCAGAGCTTCTGAAAATACATTTATTCTCTTTTGCACTGTCATTGAGTTCAAAGTTTCATCAGGAACAATATTTTTATGAGCAGCTTTCCATGAATTGACATGAATTATTGCTAGAGCTTTTACATGTTCTTTTCCTGCAGGAATGATTTTCAAATTCTCTACACTCATAGTTTTCCCCCTTATCCCTTTTATTCATAATGTTTGAATTCACTTATCGTTTTTTCGATATAGTGAAAAATGATTAAGAGCAATGATTTTGTAATCTTATTTTATTTCTCTTACTCTTTTAATAGTATTAGAAGTTCATTTAAGGATTTTATTCTGTGTGTAGCTTTTGAAAAATCGTTTGTTTCCATAAATTCATTATGAACAATGACACAGTCAATTCCAGCATTAACAGCAGACATTAGACCTCGCTCTGAGTCTTCTACAATTAAAGTTTCTTCTTTTAAGGCTCCAAATCTTTTAAGTCCAGCAAGGTAAGGGTCAGGAAAGGGTTTAGCATTATCATAATCCTCTACAGTCAAAACAAAATCCATATAATCTATTATTCTACGTTTTTCATGTATTAATTCAAAGTCATTGCGTTTTGAGGTAGTTATGACTGCCATTCTATATTTCTTAGAAAGCTTAGATAAAACCTCTTCAACTCCATTAATTTCTATGTTTTCTTTTTGTAAATATTCTTGGTAATAACGATTTCTAATTTCCCTTTTTTGAGAAATTACTGTTTTATCAATACCTAAATCTTTTGCCTGTTGCCAAATGGAAATACCCTTAGACATATTCGTTAAATATAATTTCTTATTAATATTGATTCCTAATTTTGATAAAGCCCGCTTAGTTGACATGAAATACCAATACTCAGTATCAACAAGAACACCATCATTGTCAAAAAGAATGTATTTTTTCATTTATCCCATCTCTCATTTTGAAATTTATAAAAAGTTAAACCTAAGATACTTAAACTACAAATATATTTTTCAATTTTTTAACTATAATGCTTAAGCTCACATACAGCTATGCTGCTGAGCGGAATAGTAGTTATATGAAGTGATTTGTTATTAATTTATATTTTCCATTCCTGTATTAGTTTGTTGGTTGCAGGTAAACTTGAAAAAATAGATTTTGGAATCATGCCGTGAACTCCTTTATTGGGAAGGTTGACAGCCTGGGTAATTCGAAAATCGGCAGTAAGGCTGCATAATCTATATGCTTCTTCTTTTGTTAGCGGGTAGAATGTTGTTAAAAGTTCCAGCATATGCAGAAGGGCTTTTTTAAAAGCGTCATCCAGAGTATTTTCGAATCCCATTGTTATCCAGTGAGTATCTGTTTCAGCAAATGGAGAGTCAAAGTTAAGCATACTCTTATGTAATATTATTTGTACGGTGCCATTCATCGAAGTTTCCAGCGCAAAAGCATTTACTTCTCCATCGCCCTGAATAGAATGTCCGTCTCCAATTGAAAGCAATCCACCGCTAACCTGTACAGGAATAAAGACTCTGGTTCCTTCTATTAACTCTTTGTTATCCATATTGCCACCATGTTTCCCCGGAGGAATAGCAGATTGGTTAGTATCTTCTGTAGCAACGCCTATGATGCCGAAAAAAGGAGACAAAGGAATTCTAATATTACTTTTTTCAGGGAACTCTACACTGTTTTGCTCTAAATCTATAGGAATAAGCAATAGCTTATTGTAATCAAATTCTTCTGGTAGAGAACCAGTGCCAGGTAGAATCAAATTGTAACCGATGGGCTCACTTGGTTCTATTTTTATTAGTCTTATTTCAATTAAATCGCCTGGTTCAGCATCTTCAATATATATAGGGCCTGTTAGTAAATGAGAACCGTCTCCTAGTTTACGTTCATAGGGAAGTTTTTTATATATATTAACTAAATCTTCTGTTAATATTGCTTCAGGTATATCTGAAAAATTGATATAACCTGCATATGTTTCTATGTCAACTATATCTCCAGAAACAATATTTAGAGCGGGTTTAAACAAGGGCGAAAATCTACCTTTATGTACAGTATGAATATTTGACTTGAGTATATGTCTTGTCATTTTAATCTTTCATATTTAACATTTGAATTAACTTATGGACTCAGAGCGCCAGCGATAAGACGATTAAGTGCATCTACAAGTTAAGTCAGTTTTTTAATTATTTCTTTAGTATCCAAGACTTCAATCTTTTGTCCTTTTGGTACGATAAAATCTTGCCAGATCCAATTATAATGTTGAATTATTTTTTCTGCTTTCATATATGGTTTATCTGCTGTTGTATGACAATCCTTTGCAATAACTACATTGAATCCATTACTTATTGCCGATTTGACTGTCGTATCAACACAATAATCAGTAGCACAACCGGTAATTATTAGCGTATTAATATTTAATTCAGTCAAAGTCTGTTTTAGAGTGGTCTTATAAAATGAATCACATATTGTTTTTCTTATGATAGTATCAGATTCTTTTTTTATCAGAGCATCTAAAATTTCCCAGCCTTCAGTTAATGGGAAGCATCCTTCTTCTTTTGAACCATCGTGCTGTATGAAAATTATTTTTCCGTTATTGGCATTAAAGGTTTCTATTAGATTATTAATTCTTTTTATAGTTCCTTTAGTATCAAATCTTTCTTTTGTTGAAAATGATACTTTTTGCATATCAATAATTATCAAAGCATTCATATTGCTATCTCATTTTTATATACTTTACGTTATAAGTTATTGATATATTTGCAGTGAAGCAAAAAAATAATAAGACCATCTACTGGTTATAAGTTTAATTGCTTATTATTAATTTTTCTTTTTATAACGAATAAAATATTAAGTGAATTGATTTGTTATGGTTTAAATATAGTTTCATATTTTTTATTAAATTCGTCAACTAATAAGTCCATATATATTTCATCATAATATTTCCCACCATAAAACCATGATTTTCTTCTTCTGCCAATTTCTTTAAAACCTATTTTTTTATAACAATTATAGCCCTTAGTATTATATGAAAAAACTGATAAGAAAATGTTATTAAAATTTAGTATGTTAAAGGCAAAATCAAGTATTAATTTTGTAGCTTCTTGTCCATAGCCTTTTCCATGAAACTTCTTATTGCCAATTATTATGCCAAAATTAGCTTTTCTGTTGATATTATCTATATCAAAAATTCCTGTATGTCCAAGCAAATTATTTGTTTCTAAGTCAACAATTGAAAATGTATTTGTTTTGTCTTTTAGTAGTTCTTCCTGTTGATTAAGTGATACTAATTTATGTGCATATAATGTTGTAGAGTAAACATCTTTATCATTTGACCATCCTGTAATCTTTTCTATTTCATCTTTGCAAAATGGAGATAAATAACATTTTTCTCCTATAATTCTCTTAAAGTATGTCATGATTTTTCTCCATAACGTTTGAAATCAGGTACTGGATTTGAATGGAGCTAAAAGTCAGTTACCTGAAATTTTGGTTAACTTAACCTATTTTCTTCGCCCTAAATCTTTATCTTCAGAGGAACCTTGAATAATTTTTGTTCGTTCATTGCAAGAAATCAACATGCCTTCTTTAAATTGAAAGAAAGCATAGACTTCAGCAATGATTTTTTTATTATCATCAATCTTTGTTGCATGAACTCTATGTAATGATGCGACACAATCATCTTCTTCAACAAGATAGATAAAATTAAAAAATACATCTTTAATAATTTGTCGTTGTTTAATTATGTGTGAGACAAAATCAGAGTAATTGATTTGATGTCCATCCACTATTTGTATATAGTCAGTACTAACAAATTTTTGAATATATTTTTCTGGGGCAACTTGAGGTTGATAAACATTTTTAAACAATGACTTGAGAATATCTTTTAACATTATTACTACCTTTTATTTTTGATTATAAATTGATCTATTCTCATTTTATTTTTATATTTACCATTTAATTCAGCGATGAACAATTAGTGCATTCTCTGGTATGGATGGTTAACTGAAACCAATTAATATAATACATTACCTCATTATTATAAATGAATTATCAGTTTAATAATAAATCATTTATTCGATCATTAAATTCTGCCATTTCAATCGTTTTCTTTTCTTTTCGGGAGGTTTGATTTTTATTTTAGGCTAAATTAGCTGATTTACTGCTGGTTCGAATCCAACTGGCGGAGCCATTTTTTTGTCTACGACATTTTATGTCCTCCTGTGACTTTTTATGACTTTTAGCATCACTATTTAGTTCTTTTGTAGAATATTCAACGTTTTCTTCTGTGACATCTTAGTTCTCTGAATGCCCCCTCAGTGAATAACTTTCGGGAGTCTTTTCGAGAATCTAAAAGATTTGGAAGCTTATTAACAGATGGCCTTACATCAAGCTTTCCTGGATCAATATATATTTTGGTGGTCAGATTTATATTTATTAGACTTAAGTTTATTTTCATAATATTGTTATTTTGCTAGTTATGCACTAAAAATATTGATAATAATCTTTATATGTTTAGCAGTGATAAATAAATGAGCAATGTAAGAATATATAAGAATAAACAAATATTACCTATTATATTTTCTTTTACTATATTTGTCGCAATTGTTATTACTGTTAGCACCCTGGCATTATTTCAGATAAAAAATGAGACTAGAATAAGAGTAAGAAATACGCTTCAAGCTGTTGCTCGAACTACTCAGGAAGCAATATATATTTGGGTTGATCAGGAAAAAAGTATAATCAAAAAGCTTGCAATGAGCCAAACTGTTATCAAGGAAACCTTAAATCTTCTGAAGGTAGAAAAAAATAAAAAGAATCTTTGCAATTCAAATGCTATGGCTAAATTAAGAAGTTTTTTCGATCTTTATTTAAAAGAGTTAAATGCATTGGGCTTTTTCATTATAGATAAAAACTATATCAGTATTGGGTCAATGCGAAATTCAAATGTTGGAACGTTGAATATTATTGCAAAAGAACGAAAACATCTTTTGGAAAAAGCTTTTAGAGGTGAAACTGTTTTTATTCCTTCAATGGTTTCAGATGTCCCGTTACCTGATTCTTCAGGGCGCATAGGCAGTGATAGACCTACTTTGTTTGTAGCAACTCCTATCTATTATAAGAAAAAAATAATAGCTGTACTGACAATTCGTTTG
>DASCNA010000194.1:0-17492 GCA_036011305.1 Victivallales bacterium | reverse complement strand
GGTAAACAGTGAAATCTGTAAACAATTTAGTTATAGGAATAGAAGATTGAGATATTTCCGATATCTTTTCTTTATAGTATCTCTCTTTTTCTTCAGGTCTCATAAAAGCAAATTTTCTATTATTTAACGAAAAGTAATTTCCATAATATTTTTTTGTGATCGTTAGAATAAGCGAACCGTTATCAGCAAGTTTAAATTTATTATCAATCTCAATTTTATCTTCCTTGTCAGGAAGTGGTTCAATCGTAAATAACTGGCCATCAGGTATTTTTAATGCTACGCAATTTGCGTGTGAGGTGCTTCCGTAAGGAGAATATTCATTTGTGTCATTTAGATAAAGATATTTATTTCCGTCTTTTAGTCTAATAAGAACGTAATTAAAAAAATCTCTCTGGGGAGAAAGTAGAATTGGGCTGATAATATTTTTAATATCTGTATACTCTGAAGATAATATGAGTTCAGGGTTAAAACCAATAGCTTTTAGCATGGTATAATAAACAAGAGAAATATCTAAATTATTACCATAACCATCATCCAAAGTAGTGTCAGGAGAGGAAATTGAACTGAGAGGTAATTCAGTTAATGCCGGTCCGGCAAGTTTAATGTTTTTAGAAATATAATTTCTTATTTTTAAGATTTTTTCTTTCTTTTCTTTAATATTATTTGTTAGGGATTGAGCTTTTAGCGATGTTGCTTTAGAAGTACTAATCTTGTTGAAACAAGTATTTTGTATTAACTCAACATATTTTTGAAAATTACCAGAAGAGATAAAGATGGTTGGTACAAAAGTCCATAATGGTGGTGTAGAATCTTCTTTTTTTAAAGCAACTTGTTTTTTTACAGACCATGTATATATGTTGTTATTATTTTTGATAGAAACAGTTTCATTAATGTCGCTATTGTGAAGTTTTGCTATATTAAGTTTGATACTGCAGGGAGCAGTTAATGTAAGAGTATATTTATTGATTGGTGATGTTGATCTAAAATTATATATTCCAGAAAAGTAAGGCCTATTTTTAATTTGTTTTTCGTATTCAATTTCTATAGTTGAGCCTATCTCCACTCCTGGCAAGTTGGCGACTAGAATTTTGCCAGCTGGATATCTTGGTGCACTGGCATTCCATGGGGCATCCATTATATTTATCTCTGATTTATTCAGGTGTTTGATTTCGTTATTTTTATTTGTGACAAAAGCATTAATGATTTTTACAGATTCCCAGACTGGATTATAATGAATTTTAATTTCTGAATTATCTTTTTTACCGTTATATGATTTGATGACTTTCTTTATTATATATTTCTCTGTCCAGTTTTCTCTGTCTTTTAAAGTAATTGAAATATCTTTGTAAAGTATCACTGAGTCAATAACACTATTGTTGATACCAGCCTGGTTTAGTTCTTGTTTTTTATATTCTAAAATAGGCATTTTTTTCATGTCTATTTCAATATTTTTAAGAATTTGCTTTAAACTCAAATACTCTTCAGGAGAAAATTCTACGATTTTTAAAAGAAATTTATTACTTCCACTTAGAGTATTTTTCATAAATTTTAGATTTTGATTATACTCAGTAAGTTTATTATTGGTGTTTTTGTATTTAGGTAATGAAATAATTTTAAGATTTTTATCTAAAATCTTTATATTAATATTTTCTTTATAACCACATGCAATTTCTGTTAAAAAAGGATATTTTCTTTTATTTAATCCTGTATTTCCTATGATAAAATTTACGACCCCAATTGTGCGGCCCAGCCAAGGAATTTCAAGCAATGCAAGATCTTTGTCAGATATTAATAAATCCGAAGCTTTATATTCTAATTTAAGTGTTATTGGTATTTTAGGATTTAGAATATTTGTTGGCCTAAGTGTATAATTGATGAGATTAGCAGATGGGATAGAGTTCCTTAAAATTTTTTCAAAAAAGCTTTTTCTTTCATCGTTATTTAGTCTGGCAAAATAGTTCCTATATGCCGTATCATTGATTCCGTTGAATTTTATATATACTGTTGCTGACAGATTATTTTTATCATCCAATGTTCCTTTTGTATTGAGAACAATAAGGTTTTTTTCTGCAGGAGAAATAGGAGTAGTTTTTAATGTTTCTCCGTGTGGTTTAGCGACAAGATAGCTTCTGTTATCTAGATAGGAAGGTAGCAGTTGTCTGGAGTTTTCATCAGTTGGATCCATGAATATATATTTATTCTTTTCCAGCTCAACACATGATATTGCATGGTTAAAATAAGGTAGAGGTACTTCTTTATCCAATTTAGGACCTACTTTAATTAATACAGGGTAAGCTTTGAAACCGGCAAGTTTTAACATTGAAACAAGAAGTGCAGCTTTATCTCTACATACACCATACCTGTTATTAAAAGTTAATTTTGCTTCATGCGGTTCAAAACCTGGTGCTTCATCCTCAGTAGTCAATCCCATATATCTGATTTGTTGAGCAACAAAATAATAAATATTTTCAATTTTCTCTTTATCTGATTTTGTGTTTTTAGTGAGAGTTTTAACTTTATCTTCCATAGCTTTATTTGTTGCATTTATTGCTGGTTCGCAAAGATTCCAATACCAAATTGACACTTTTTTCCAGGAAGGAATAGTACTAACTAAAACTCTCTGTAGCACTGAAATTAATGAAGGCATACTTGGTTCTTTAAATATTCTGGGGACATTTTTAATTTCCCACACGTAAGTTGTATTATTTTTAGCAATATTTTTTTTATAGGTAATACTTTTATTAAATTGATCTAAAATAACTTTCTTTTGCAAAGGTAGTTCTTTAGGAGCTATAACTTTATAAATTGCATGCTCGATAGGAAATGTATTTTCAAATAGATTTAAATCATACCATGAATCAGGCATTACAGTTTTAGTACTGTTTCGCTCGGTTGCATAATGGATTACATCACCAAGCTGTAAGTTTGGGATATTTACTTTTAATAACTTGTCATTGGGGTTATATATGTTTGAATACATTTGAGAGTTATCAATCATTATTCTACTTTGTTGTTTTATATTGACTTTTGAAACAGTGCCGTTGGGCTTAAGTATTTCTAGACTTTTAACCTCTATAGTTGAATAAGGAAGTGTGAAGTGGAAAGTTAATGTTCTATTATCTTTTTTACCTTTTTCCGTTAATATTTTTAAGTAGGAATCATTCCAAGTTTTTGATGTACCATCGGGGTTATATTTGCAGGTTGAATATTCATCTACTAATACTTCGTTAGAATTAGGATATTTTATTGAGTCAGCACTTTTAGATTTGCTTAAAATACTTTTGTTATCAGGTATTTCGGAAAAATAATCGGAATCTGCAGCAGAACTGATATTTAAAAATAGTATTTGGATGAGTAAAGAGACTAACAGCGCTAATTTTGTTTTCATATATTAATCCTATTGGTAATTTTGTATAATTATTTTTCCTTGTCTTAGTTAATCAAGAAAGTGATCCGAAGATGTAAATACAATTATATTTTAATTATAAACAAGGGGAGTATAATCAACAATATCTGATTTCGCTATAATGAAAGTAAAAATTATAAAACTTTAATGTTTGAATGGAGAATAAGGTTTTTGATTTCATTGTCAATTTTTTTATTTATTTCTATATAATTGTCAGATGTTTTTTTTGAAATATTGACAATATCATCCTGTTCAGCTTTGTATTTTACCAATTCTCCAGTAGCGTTAAAAGCGAATTTAACATTAATAGTGCCATAGCAGGTATTTATTTTTTTTATAGTACGTTCAAGACAGTATCTGTTTTCTATTCTATGTCTAACTCCTAAAGTCGTTGTGCTGTTTAGAATCAATTCGGATATTTTGCTTATATGTGTCGGTTTGCACAATATCTGTAAAATAAATCCATGCCTGTTTTTTTTCATAGTCGCGGGTATTACTGAATAATCAAGAACATTATTTTTTAGAAGTTCAGGACCCAAAAAAGAGAGTTGCTCTCCAGGCATATCATCAATATTGCACTCAATTACTGCAATATCACTGTCTTTGTCCTTAAAGCTCTGTAGGTTAGTTTCATAGGTTGATATTCTGAGTAAGTTAGCTGTTTCCTGCAGAACTCTGGTTCCTGCACCATATCCAATTTTATTACAGATTCCTTCAAAATTACTGCCCCACTCATCTGTGATCTCCGTAAGAATAGCAGCACCTGTCGGTGTGGTTAGCTCATAAGGTATTTGTGAATGTTTTACAGGATAATTTTCTAATATTGCAAGAGTTGCAGGAGAAGGTATTGGAATTATACCGTGAGCACTATTGATTGTTCCATTACCAAGAACTGTAGGAAGAGAGACTATCTTATCGGGTTTAAGAATGTCAATTGCTATACTAGCAGTACAAATATCAATTATGGCATCGATAGCTCCAACTTCATGAAAATGAACAGTTTTAATTTGGGCGTTGTGTACTTTAGCTTCAGCTTTAGCCAGTCTCTTAAAAATATTGACAGCTAATATTTTAGCATTGTTAGTCATGCCAGAAGCGCTGTTTATAATTTTTTGAATATCACAGAATGTTCTTCCATGCAAAGTTTTATTTTCTGTAATGACTTTAAAAATATTGGCTGTAATACCGTTTCTAATTGTTTTTTCTATTTTTATTTCAAAATCATTATTGATAGAAAGGCTGTTAAGCGCATTAAACAAGAGAGTTTTATTTGGAATTAAATCAATGACAGCACTGGCAAACATGTCACCGGCTATTCCGGAATTAGGCTCTATATATAATATGGAATTCATATTCAGGCTTTCAGTTAAAGTTATCGATTTAAACTTATTTGTATTGCTAATATAAATCATTATTACTAATGATCAATTATTAATTATAGACTGGACGAAAATTAAATTTATAACGATAAAAATTATCGTTACGAATCAGCAGATATACGGGCAAGTGAACTGAAGTGCAATAATATGTATTGCGTCTTGATAATATGTTGGTTATACTGAAAGAAGAACAAAATATAAGAAGTAAATTGCACTCAATTCCTGTTTTTCAATACTTTAAAATAATATTTAATTTATTCAGCATAAATTATGTTAAAAAAATACAGTATTACAAAAACTTTTATATTCCATATGGTGGTAGTAATTGTGCTTGTTATTGTATTACTTGACAGTTTAATCATATATCAGGAATATACAGGTTTCGAAAAAGAGGCTAAAAAATTAAGAGAAGATTTTTTAACGAGGCAAAAAACAAACATCAGAAATGAAGTTTATAGAATAATTAGCTACATAGAATACAGAAGAAATATGGCAGAACTGGAAACCAGAAATATGATATCAATGAAGACTGATATTATATTTAATGCCGTTCAGAGAATATATAATAAATACAAAGGATTTAAAACAGATATTGAGATTAAGAGAATCCTGTTTAGGGAATTAAAAGATCTGGATTCAAATGATAGTAGCTACTACTTATATGTTTTCGATAAAGATGGTAGAGCTTTAATGACTCCTGAATTGAAAAACAAAAAACTCCAGAAAAAATTATATTTTGAAGAATCTTCTATTATAAGTCGAATTATTAAGAAAAATAAAAATAAAATAAGTAATTTTAACAGCTATTTCTGGGATGTTACTGTCGAGAATAATGATAAAGACGGAAGGGGTGAAACTTTCTATAAAACAGGTTATATAAGAATGTTTAGCCCTTATGATTGGTATATTGGAATTGGAGAACACGTTGATTATGTAACAAGGCAGGTAAAACGTGAAGTTTTGGGATGGGTAGGTAAAATTAAATTTGGAAATAATCAGTACTTTTTTATTGATAAGTTTAACGGTAGACCACTGATTCACGATGGGAAGTTGGTCAGATTTAATAAAAATAGGAAGAAGTTAGGACACTCTAAAGTCGATAAACTTTTTATGGCCAGAGCAAAAGATATTATTAAACGCGGAGGAGGGTACATATATTATCCAGCTATGAAAGCTGATGAGGGGCAGTACTATGAAAAAATATCTTATATCAAGGGTTTTAAAGATTGGCAGTGGCTGGTAGGCGCAGGTGTATTTCTTGAAGATCTTGAAAAGCATGTTGCGGCCAAACGAACAGAATTAGAAATTGACACTTTATTTCATATAATTAAAATAATTATACTATTAGTCGTATTTATTATTGTTACATTTTTTATTGCCAGTTTTATAGCTATTAAAGCCAGAAAAAGTTTTGATGCTTTTTATGAGTTTTTTGAAAAAGCTTCAGTTGAATCAATTAAAATTAAATCTTCTGAAATTGATTTTAAAGAATTTGAAATATTAGCTCATTCCGCTAATAGAATGATTGATAAAAGAAATGAAATAGAATCTGAACTGAAACAAAACAGAAAGAGATTTAAAGATATCGCTGAGAGTGTTTCTGACTGGATTTGGGAAACAGACAAGGATTATAAGTATACTTACGTTTCAGGAAGAGTTCAGGAAATATTAGGGTATTCCCCTGAAGAAATGATAGGTAGAACTCCTTTTGATTTTTACTTAAATAAAAACGGAAAATTAAAATTGCTGACTGATAAGTCGCCCTCTATTTCTAATGGACTCGAAGAAAGTAAGAGTTCTACAGTAAAAGTGGATGACGTGATTGATGTATCGGATCCTTTTATTTCTGTTATTACTGATATAGATCATGAAAGCTGGTGTAAAAATAAAAATAATGAATCAGTCTGCTTACTGACCAGCGGAGTTGTAATTTGTGATGAAAATGGTGTTGTATCAGGTTACAGAGGTGTAAGTAGAGATATTACTGAGAAAAAACTGGCAGAAATAGAACTTGATAAACACAGGACTCATTTGGAAGAACTTGTAGTTGAAAGGTCAAATGAACTAGCGGTGAAACAGGCTCAGTTAACACATTCCGGAAAACTTGCTGCTTTAGGTGAAATGGCAGCAGGGATGGCTCATGAAATAAATCAGCCTCTAAGCACTATTTCATTTGTTATGAAAAATATGCTTTTGGCAACTGAGCAGAAAAACAATGAAATTGATAATGAATATTTACTAAAAAAAACCAATAAAGTTTTAAGTAGTGTTGATCGGATAGCAAATATTATTAACCATATTAGGGTATTTTCACGAGAACAGTCAAATAAAGTTTATGGAAATGTATCTTTTAACATTATTGAAAGTATTACTAATGCTATATCTTTAGTGAATCAGCAATATATCCATCATGGAATTACACTTACTTTTAATAATAAATATAAGAGATTGAATGCTAATGGAGATATCTATAAATTTGAACAGGTAATACTTAATTTGTTATCCAATGCAAAATATGCTGTGGAAAAAGCAAAAACGATAAAATCTAAAGGTTATAAATCGACAATAGATATTAAGGTAGAAAAATCTGAACACTCTATTTTTGTATATGTCAAAGATAATGGTATCGGTATGAATGAAGATTTGTGTAATAAGATTATGGAACCGTTTTACACGACCAAGAATCCTGGAGAGGGAACCGGGCTTGGACTTTCTATTTCTTATGGAATAATTAAAGATATGGGTGGAGATATTATGTTTAAATCTGTTGAGAGTGAATGGACATTGGTTACTGTTTCTGTTCCTGAACTACTTAGATCATAATATTTAGATTTGACCTGAAAAAAATAATGTTTATAATTTTGGAGATTAATTTATGGATAAAAATTTACTGCAATTATTAATTGTCGATGATGAAGTTGATTTTGCAGAGGAGTTACAGGAATTTTTAGAAAGAAAAAACTTCAATGTTTATACTGCATTTAATGAAGTTGAAGCGTATAAAACATTGAAATTATATAATATTGATTTAATAATTCTTGATGTTAAACTTCCAGGTATATCTGGTATTGATATTCTTAAAAAGGTAAAGAAAGAATTTAATAATATAGAAGTGATTATCATGACCGGTCATGGTGATATGAGTACTGTGATTGATGCTATGCGCAACGGTGCAATTGATTTTTTGCAGAAACCATTTTCAAATGAAAAACTTCAAATAGCTATAGAAAGAACGAGTAAATATCTTGAATTGGAGCATATTCTTAAACGCTCCAAAGATAAAATCTCTCTAATTTCAAGTGAACTTGAAAAACGCATAGAGAAAAACTTTATTGGGCAAAGTGCAGAAATTGTTAAAATACATGAGCTTGCCATGGTTGCTGCTGAGCATAGTATGGCAAATGTAATGATAACAGGCGAAAGCGGTACGGGAAAAGAGATAATTGCAAGAATAATACATCATGCCAGTGATCGTAAAGAAGAAAATTTTTGTGTAGTAAACTGTGCCGCAATACCTGCTAATTTATTAGAAAGTGAATTTTTTGGGCATAAAAAAGGGGCTTTTACTGGAGCTCATGAAAATAAAAAAGGATATTTTGAACTGGCTGATGGGGGAACTCTGTTTCTAGATGAAGTAGCAGAGATGTCAATTGAAATGCAGGGAAAATTGTTGAGGGCAATTGAAGAGCAGAAGATAAAAAGAGTTGGTGATAGTAAAATAATTAACTTTAACTGCAGAATCATCTGTGCAACTAATAGAGATATTAAGAAAGCAGTTGAAAATAATGAATTTAGACTGGATTTATTACATCGGTTGGAAACATTGGTAATACAAATACCAGCTTTAAGAGAAAGGATAGAAGATATAGAACTTTTATTAAGGTATTTTTCCGAAACTTTTTCAAAAAAACTTAATAAACCTGAACCTGTAATATTAAAAAGAACTGTTAGTATTTTGAAAAATTATGATTTTCCAGGAAATGTTAGAGAACTTAAAAATTTAGTGGAAAGAGCAATTATTATTTCTAAAGATAATTCAATAAAATGTATTGAGGACATGATTGCTAGTGAGCAGAAAACTTCGGATATTTCAATGGTTGATGATTTAAACCTGCAGAATAACGAAATATATTTGATCAAAGAGGCTTTAGTACAATCTGAAAATAATCAGACAAAAGCTGCTAAACTTTTAGGAATAGATAGACTGGCATTGACAAGAAGGTTAAAAAAATATGATATTCATGTTTGATTAAATGCCTTGACGCATTAGTTTATCGTTTTACAATGGTATTAAATGTATTGTGGTTTACAAATGGCGGAAAAAGGGACTACTGTTATTTGTAAAATGAAATTCACTAATTTGTAATAATTGTTTTTTTAACGTTTGATTATGAATGTAATAGTGTTATCATTATAACAATACAATAAACCTATTGTTTCAAATTCATTAAACAAAATAAAATCTTGGTGAGGAGTTTTTATGGATCATTTAGAACATCAGGGTGTTGAAAACCCTGGAAAACCTTTTTCATTAATTTTCTTTATTGAAATGTGGGAGCGTTTCGGTTATTACGGAATGCAGGCTTTAATAGTAATTTTCTTTATTAAGCATTTAGGGTTTTCAGATGCAATAGCAAATATAACGTTTGGTTCGTTTGCTGCTATGGTATATGCTTTTATAAGTATAGGTGGTTATGTCGGAGATAAAGTCTTAGGCACGAAAAGGACAATGCTTATTGGTGCAATTGTGCTTGCAATTGGATATGGACTTCTATCATATCACCCCCAGGTAACAATTTTTTATGCTTTAGGACTAATTGTCGCCGGTAATATGATGTTTAAAGCAAATCCATCAAGTCTTGTATCTAAATTATATCATCCTGGTGATCATAGAGTAGACGGAGCTTTTACTATTTACTATATGTCAATTAATATTGGCTCTTTTATGTCACAGATTTTATGTCCTATTTTGGCTGCTAAATATGGTTTTGGTTCAGCTTTTATTGCATGTTCAGCAGGTTTAGTTTTGGCTGTTATTTCCTACTTTACTTGCGGTAGATTAATTAAAGAAGTCGGTTCAGAGCCGGACTTCAAACCTGTTAAAAAAACAAGTCTTGTTTTGGTTTTAATCGGGTTGATTCTGATGGCTTGGTTATGCTCTTGGTTGTTAACTCACCTAATCGTTACAAATGTTCTGCTAGGGATTGCCTTGATTGTCACTTTCGGTATACTTTTTAAATTTATTTTTACTGCAAATAATACAAAAGAGAGAAATAATTATATCGTCTGTTTCGTTTTAATTGTTGAAGCTATTGTTTTCTTTGTTCTGTATCAGCAAATGCCGACGTCATTGAATCTTTTTGCTATCAGAAATACTAATCATGTTGTATTTGGTTTGACAATTCCAGGACCTTCATTTCAGTCTTTAAATCCATTCTGGATTGTAATCGGCAGTCCTATACTGGCTCTTATGTATGGAAAGCTAGGGAAGAAAGGGAAAGATTTTTCTATGCCTGGTAAATTTGCTTTCGGGATGTTGCTATGCTCTCTAGGATTTTTAACTATTCCATTTGCTCTTAAATATATTATTCCAGGACAATCTGTAATATCAGGAAACTGGCTTGTAGTAGTTTATGGTTTTCAGAGTATTGGAGAATTATTGATTTCCGGTTTAGGACTTGCTATGGTAACTAAGCTTGTTCCCCAGAAGGTCATGGGATTCATGATGGGGGCATGGTTTATGGGATCTGCTGTAGCAATGTCATTAGGTGGATTTGTTGCTGCTATTGCCAGTGTGCCAAAAGGTGAGCATATGGACCCATCTATCTCTATTCATATTTATTCAAACTTATTTCTTAAACTTGGTGTTGGTGCTTTTATAATTTGTATTGTTATGTTTATATTTGTACCAAAGTTAAAAGCTTATATGAAATAGTAATTTTATATATTATGAATTAAGCTTTAGCTCTTTTTAGAGTTAAAGCTTTTTTTGTGGTTCGCTAGTATTTGAAGTTTGCTTCGTGAACGGCACGATTAATACCATTGTGAGGATTTGAACTTGCAGAAAATAATACCTTACAAATTCTATGAAGCAGTTAACTCTTATTTTTTTGCTGTATCCTTGCCGATTTTATCTTCAAATTTGAGTTTTTCTTTAAGAATTTGATCTCTGACTTTTCTTAAAAGATACTGAAAAATCACGCTGTTCTCCAAATCTTCATAAGTATATTGAGGATGAAATTGTGTGCCTAGCATGGTTTTATATATATATGCATCAACAATAACTTGATTCTTTAAAACTTTTGAAAACTCCTTACTTTTTTCTATATCTGAAATCTTATTTTGATACTCGCTTAGAGGATGAAGTGATATGACTTTTATACCTTTAGGAATAGGTGCAACTAGCCCAAATGAGTGCTGAAAGTCTTTATTAATTAACATAACTTTTTTACTTTTACCTTTAAGTTCACTTGGTATAGGATAAACAACTATACCAAAATCCTTTTCACTTTTATCAATAGTAAAAAGATATTTTCCAATACACCATACCTCTTCTTCAACAGGGTTCTTGGGTGATTTTTTAACTTTAAATAAAAGTCCTCCATATCCACCTTCTTTAAATTGAAAAAGTCGACCCAGTTTTCCTCCAGCATGGACATACCCCATTTGTGAACCTTGACAAGTGCCCCAAACAACTTTGTTTTCTTCGAGTGCAGCATCTAAAAAGAGAAGTCCGTAAACAGTTTCTATGATATCTTTTTCATTTGCTCCTTCTCCATTGTCAATGCCCACAATATTTTTTTTATAAAACATGGGGTGAATACCATAGGTATCACTTGATTCAATTATAAGAAACTGATATTTATTCATAATACTCTTTATTCTATTATTGACCTTGGCAAGATTTGAGTCAGGTTTAGATTTTATGTATTCTTTAATATCATCAAGAAGATAATCATCTTTTGGGTTATTTTTTTTAAGCTTTATAATTTCTAACAAACATTTGTTCAAAAGTTGCATGATTTTTTTCTGATACAACTCATCAGATAAAAATGGATTGAATACTGTAAACTTGATTTCCATGGAAGGTACTGTCTTTTTTAAAGAATCTTTGAAAGCATGAAAGATTTCTGGCTGCATCCTAATATGATTTCTAGATGTAATCACAAGTGTATTAATTGTATCTTCTTTACTTCTGAGCAATTCCCCTCTTTTAGTTGCAGCAGCAAATAACTCTCCTGATAAAATTAACAGTGTGAAGAACAAAAAAATAATTTTGTCTAAGCTTTTTTTCATGAATACCTCCTCAATACAGCAGAATATAAATCAATACATTTATGCAATTAGTAATCTATAATCAATTATTATCCAATTATATTATAAATCTAAGCTAATTTCATGTAAGTATAAATATTAATTATGTTGTACCTTTATTATTAATAAAAATGCTATATATTTAGTGCAATTATTTAATGAATTTCAGTTTATTAAAAAGGAATTTAGTTTTGAAATTTGATCTTATAATATTCGATTGTGATGGTGTTTTGGTAGATAGTGAACCAATATCAAATAGGGTTTTTGCAGACCTAGTTAATACTCTTGGAGCAGGAATATCCTATGAAGAATCAAAAACATTATTTACAGGAAGATCAGACAGTGATTGTAAAAAAATACTTGAAGATCGAATAGGGAAGAAAGCTCCAGATAATTTATTTGATGAATTTGATAAACTTTCTTTTGCTGCTTATGAAAAAGATCTAAATCCAGTAATAAACATACACAAAGTAGTTGATTTGCTAGAGAAAAAATCCATCTGTGTAGCATCGAATGCTCCAAAGAAGAAAATACATAAGGTTTTATCATTAGTAGGTCTTGATGATAAGTTTGGAGAGCAGATATTCTGTTCAGATGATGTGAAAAGGCCAAAACCTTATCCAGACTTATTTCTGCATGCAGCAGTATCAATGAATTGTGATCCTGTAAACTGTGCAGTTATTGAAGATTCTATATATGGAGCAAGAGCCGGAATAGCAGCAGGTATGACTGTCTTTGGCTATTCTGAGCGTACAGACAGTGATAAACTCAAAGCAGAAGGCTGCATAACATTTAATAAGATGGATCAACTCATTGAATTATTAGATTTATAATTGGATATACTTTATGATAAAGAAAGATAATATTGCATTAATTGGTGCTGCTGATAGAAATGTAGGAAAAACCGAATTTGCTTGTAGTCTGATAAATAGATATTCTAATAGCCGCAAAGTTGTTGCTGTTAAGGTTACTACAGTAAAAGAGAGCAATGGTAAATGCCCCAGAGGAGGGGATGGCTGTGGAGTCTGTTCTTCGTTATTAGGTGAGTACAGCATTACTGAAGAAACTGATGCTGAATCCAAAAAAGATACTTCAAGAATGTTAAGAGCTGGTGCTGATAAAGTATATTGGCTCAGAGTTTTATCTACAGGACTTATGAATGGCTTCAAAGAGCTTCTTGCTAAAATACATAAGGAAAATGGTACTGATTTATGTATTGTTTGCGAATCAAACAGCTTAAGAAAAGTTTTAAAGCCAGGGATATTCCTCGTATTAAACAGAGCTGGTAATGAAAAAATAAAACCATCTTGTAAAGAAGTAATGCACTATGCAGATAAATTCATAAATTTGATCTCTGTAGAAAAAGGATTTGATGCTGATCTTGAAGATTTTTCTTTTATTAATAAAAGCTGGTATATAAAAAAAAATGCTGCCGTAATAATATTGGCGGGGGGTAATAGCAGTAGAATGGGGAGTGATAAATCTCAGCTACTAGTATCAAAGAAAACTATGGTTAAACATATAATTGATCAGGTTAAACCATATTTTAAACAAATTATTATTGGTGCTAATGATGTTGCTAAATTCCAAGATTTAAATTGTAAAATTGTGCCTGATAAAACAGAAGGTTACGGACCTTTGATGGGGATTTTATCATGCTTGGAAAGCTCGGATTACAATGTCAATTTTTTGTTAGCCTGTGATATCCCTGATATCAATATGGAATTTGTCGATAAAATGTTTTTAGAAGTGAACAAAGAATATGATGCAGTAGTGCCTAAATCTTCTGAAAATTTTATTGAACCTCTTTTTGCTATTTATAAGAAAAGTATAATTAGTACAATTGAAGACATTTTATTTAAGCTGAATAAAAAAAGAATTAGTTTAATATTCGATAATATTAATACTAAATATATAGATTTTGAAAACTGTGACTGGTACCATAATATTAATACAAAAGAAGATTATCATAACTTTATTAGTAGGTAAAAGTTATTTTGCTTTTTTAAACTCTATTTTCCATATTATTATCAATGAAATTATCAGGCATAACGGTATTATAGATAAAGCTATATGGTAAGAATAATTTGAAGGGTCAGGCAGAGTGCTGCTATTGATATTAAGCACCCATCCGATTATCGGCTGCAAAATTAAGCTTCCTAAACCTCCGCAGATAGCATTGACGAAAGCCATTCCAGTGCCGCATACATTTTTAGGAAGTATTTTTTTAGATAATGAAAATGGTATAACATATACTGAACAGAAAAAGCCTGCAGCAAACATTAAAATAAGAAGTAACAGCATTGATGAGATATATACATAAATAATAACTATCATTAATGTTATCAGCATTATGGAACAGAATATCATGGTTTCCTTTTTTTTATTGTAAGTTTCAGCAAACCATGCTACACTGGGATTTCCTACGGCAGAACCGATAAAAATCATTGCCATGCACTCAGCTGCAAAAATCAAACCGACATGATATTTATGCATTATAAAAGGAGTTCCCCACAAAGCAGCAAATGAGGCAAGAGGTATGAACACTAAACCTGCATAAATACTTAGGTACCAAACTTGTTTATAACTCATAACAACTTTAATATTAGTTAAAACACTGTTTTTCTTCTGTTCAGCAATTTTATAAGAATTAGCAGTATATTTTTTAGGTCTGTCCTTTACGTAGAATATTGTGAGCACTGCTATCACCATAGCAATTAATGCACAAAGGAAAATTGTATTTCTCCAACCAAGATCTATGACAGAATTCGAAAGAATTTTTTCTGAAAATGCACCGCCAAGCATTCCGCTCATTTCAGTTAATCCGACTATTAGCGGAAACATTTTCGAAGGAAACCATTTTGCGGCTATTGTGAATGCACATGTAAACGCAGAGCAGGCAAATAAGCCCATGAAAATTCTACTGATCACTGCTTCCATAAGGACCTGGCTGATTGCAAAGCTTACACAGGTCGCTGCACACCCAATTGTAGAAATAATAATTATTTTTCTTACTCCGTATTTGTCTACTAAACTTCCCATCGGAATCTGAAGAAAAATATAAGTATAGAAAAAAGAAGCTGATAAAATTCCTATTCCTGCATTGCTGATGCTGAAATACTGTTTTAAAGGTTCAATCATGTAGCTGATTGATGTTTGAAGAAAGAAAATATATAATGTAAAAAATGCAGCAGGCATCCAAATCAGCCAGGGTTTTATGGCTGAACTTCTATACCATTCTCTGTTTATACTAATTGTCTGTGCAGATTTATATTGCATTTTCTACTCCGGTAATCACTGCTATGGAAATAAAATATTAATTAATTTAAAAGAAATTTATCTATTGTAAAATGATATTTATGATATAATAGGATTGTAGACAAAAAAAGTATAATATTGAACATTAAATGTAAATATATTATGAGAGTTTATTACAATAAAATTAAAGAATTACGTAAAATAAAAAAAATTACAATTGCAGAATTTTGCAGTAATTTAAGCATTGCCAGAGCAACATATTGGAACTGGGAATCAGGCAAAAATATGCCTGCTGAATTCAGAGTTAAACTGATGGCAAAAATTCTTAATGTTAAAGTCAATGAAATTTCAGATTTAAAGCCAGAACGAGAGCTTTCTAAAGCTAACCTGTCTGAAAGTGTTGAATCATGGCTGCTGCTTGGAGGAAATTATGAACGTCAGAGGATTGAGCAGCAGAACAAATTTATTAAAATGGTTAAACAGCTTCATCATGAATTAGGACAGGCGTCTACTTTAACCCGAGTTATAATGACTTCTACTAATGCAATGCTATACATAAAAGATAATAATTTAGATTATATAATTGCAAATAATGCTTTTTTAACCAATGTCTCCCATGAAGTTCATGTAAGTATTCTAGGAAAAGAAGATAAATATTTTTTTAACAGCAAGGAAGCAAGTTTAAATACAGAACAGGATAAAGAAGTGTTAGAATCAGGGATAGCTTTAGTAAATAAAGAAGGGTATATCCCTGGTTCTAAGAATAAACTTTGGGGATTAATTTCAAAATATCCTATTCTAGATTCAAATGGAAAAATGGCAGGTGTCTTTGGTACTTTTGTTGATATTACTCACAAAAGAGAACAGGAAAAGATAAATGAATTATTAAAACTCTCATTAGATAGGGGAACTGATGCGATTTTTTTAAAAAACAGGCAGCAGAATAAATACTGGTATATAAGCAGAGGGACAGAAATATTATATGGTTATCCTCTTGAAACTTTTTATAATGATACAAAATTCTGGTTAAATGAATGCCTCCATCCGGATTTTAGAGAAAAAGAACTTGAGTACCAAAAATTTTTAAACTGGCCCAAAATTCATAAGTATAAAATAATTACTGCTTACAAAGAAATAAAATGGATCGAAGAGAGAGTTTATTCCGGCAGTAATTATACACTGAAAATTGAACGCGATATATCATCAATCATCGATAATGAAACAAAAAATATTGAATTAGTAAAGTTGAATATTGTGGAAAAGTTATTAAACGAGAACATTGATATTAATATAATATCCAGGAGTTTTAATTTATCGATTGCCGAAATAGAAGGGTATATTTATCGTAAATAACTGTATTTAAATAGCTTAACAAAATTATGTAAAAATAGCTGTCCAAATGTGAAAAAACTAATTATAAAAAAAGTGTAAAAAAGTTAATAATTTGATTTGCATATTATTAAAATTTGTTTAATTTAAGAGTCCCTAGTATTAAAAGGGCATGGGCAACCATGGAAGTATTAGACGGTTCTTAATCGAAAGAGATAGGATCCCTGCATGGGAAACCATGCTGAGCAGGGCAATTAACCATGAGAGCAATCGATTGATTTTTAGGCGCTGCGAGTCGAGGTTTAAACCTCGATTCCCCGGGATGGGAAACTGTACTGGGTTCCGAAGCTTGGATATATGGGCAAAAACCCGGTATCAGAGTTTTGAGGATGAGTTTGATAATAAGATTAACGCCTGAGACGGATAAACCGGACAAGGGAAGAAGCGGGAAGACTGAGAGATCAGATCTAAAGTTTCAGCGGCTTTGAAAGGCAGGCAAGACCTGCGATTGGATAAGTGCAGCAGTATGAGAAATCATACTTGGAAGAGATTGGAGCAACCCAAAAGGAAGCCCGCTGTTTCATAAAGGTTAACTTATATATTAGACGGGTTAATATGAGTAATCATATTAATGTCAGAGGCAGCATATAATGAGATAACATCAAAAATATAGCGGTTTCGAAATTGGGTTTGAAGCAGTGGAAGCAATTCCATGAGAGCAGAATCAGTTTTACCTAATGCTGGTTATTCAGAGTGCGATGACGCAAGGAGTCGGACTTTATGCAAATAGAGAGTCTGAATAACAC